>JANPOX010000079.1:0-14800 GCA_031428235.1 Bacteroidia bacterium
GTAATACAAAAGCAAACGAATCTAAAGTGGCCGTAACAACTTTAGCACGACTCTTCACATTTCCACTGATAAATAAGGAAGCGCGTTCTATATTTACATTCAAATGATAAAATTTTAAGTCATAACTATTCTCAGGCGGAACCGCACTGGCTGCCTGAACTGAAGACACTTTATTAGTTCCCTGATTAGAAACGGCCGTTTTATTAAAACGTTTTGCTTTATGTTCCGCACAATAATGAGTTTGAGCAGTGATTGCTATACATGTAGACATAGCGATAAATAATAAGAATGATTTCATAGGATACTTTTGAATTTAAATGGGTCGTTTTTTTATTTTTTCTATAATTATATTATCTAAGCTAGACTATAAAAATGTTAAACACAATTACTTTAGTCGAAAACTATACAGACGGTAAATTATATCCATAGAATAGTGTAATCTTTGCTCAATTATGAAAAATTTCTGGATTTTTATTACTGTCTTTTTTGTCAACGCCTCCTTTTCTAATCATCTGTATTCTCAATCGGATACACTTCATTTATATCAGGCATATACTTCTTTTTCAAATTCCGAAAAAGCAGAATGGACTTCCTTTGAAAACAACTGGAATTATTTTGATTATAGCAGTATTCAAAAAAAAATGAAGGTCTCCAAGTTGAACTGTAAAAACTGTGAGAGTCTTTATGCTGATTTGTATGTTGAAATTGATTCTCTGGGAAAATTTTCAGTCATTCATTTTTTAAGGGGAAAAAAATGCGGTCTGTGGTGCGAAGAAGAATTCTTCATTAATTTATTTGAAAATTCACTCAAAAAACACCGGTTAACTTCATTAAAAAACAGGATATTTATTGTAAGATTTGGCCATATTTTAAAGTGTTAAATTGCTGAAAGCTGTTAACTTTGCATCATAAATTATGATAACCTATAATCCAAAAGACTGGTTCACTCTCATTATTCAGTTTCACAAAAGTGATACCTTCAGGCAGCTTTTCTTTTCGCTCATTTGGGTTGGAATTTATGCTGCGATCATCGTTTTTTTCGAAACTAATTATTTTCCTATCATCAGTAAAAATGCAACGGTGATGCATTCGATCCTTGGTTTTGTTTTATCAATGCTATTGGTATTTCGCACCAACTCGGCGTATGATCGTTGGTGGGAAGGAAGAAAAATCTGGGGAAGTGCTGTAAACAATTCAAGAAATTTGTCTTTGAAATTATCAGCCATTCTTACGAACCAAAAAAATAAGCAGGAACTGAAGCACCTGATTGTAAATCATATTTTTAGTTTTAAAAATCACTTAAGAGGAAAAGAAATTTTTGAAGAATTTACCCCTACAGATTCTCTCAGTTTAAAAGATTTTTCAACCGCAAATCATAAACCCAACAGGGTGGCAAAAGCATTATATGCTAAAATCAACGAACTTTACATCACTAAAGAGCTGACCAATGAACACCTGATTATTTTGAACGACGAATTAAAGTCATTTACAGACAACTGCGGAGCCTGCGAACGTATCAAAAATACACCAATCCCCTACTCTTATAATATTTTTTTAAAGAAAATGATTTTTTTATACGTTATTTCTCTACCCATCTTTTTTTCTACCGAATTTGGATACATCACCGTAGCTATTTCGGTGATTGTATTATATGTGTTTGCAAGCATTGAATTAATTGCGGAAGAAATTGAAGATCCTTTTGGCGAAGATGATAATGACCTTCCATTAAATGATATTTGTAACAGAATCAAAACAAACCTCGACGAAATTTTAAATTAATATGTACAAAAACGACTTAATATTAAGGGCAGCAAAAGGTGAAAATGTAGAACGTGTTCCCATTTGGCTGATGCGCCAGGCGGGCAGAATCTTACCGGAGTACAAAGCAACACGTGCACGTGCTAAAAATTTTATTGAGTTTGTCAAAAATCCGGAGTTGGCTGCAGAAGTTACCATTCAACCGGTAGATATTTTAGGCGTTGATGCAGCGATTATTTTTTCTGATATTTTAGTAATTCCTGAAGCAATGGGTTTACCATACCAGATGATCGAAGCAAAAGGACCTAACTTTGAAAAAACTATTCAGTCAAAAAAAGATATTGATGATTTACGTGTTGCAGAAGCGGATGATTTAGATTACGTCATGCAAGCCATTAAACTTGCCAAAAAAGATTTAAATAACCGTGTTCCTTTAATTGGATTTGCAGGCGCACCATGGACACTCATGGCGTACATGGTAGAAGGTAGCGGTAGCAAAACATTCAGTCAGGCAAAAAAGTTTTTTTATCAGGAACCTGCTTTGGCTCATCAATTACTGGAAAAAATAACTCAAAGCACCATCAACTATTTAAAAGGCCAGGTGTCGGCCGGTGCTGATATGATTCAGATCTTTGACAGTTGGGCAGGAGTATTAGGACGCGATCAATATTTAGAATTTTCTTTAAAATACATTTCAAAAATATGTGATGCCATTGAACCATTAGTTCCTGTAACAGTATTCGCCAAAGATGCGCACTTTGCTTTAGCAGATATGGCAAAATTAAACTGTAACACTATTGGTCTCGACTGGACCATTGATCCACAGGATGCCCGCATCATCATAGGTCATGAAAAAACATTACAAGGTAATGCCGATCCATGTATGTTGTATGCGGATGAAAAAACCATTGAAGCAACAGCACGTAAAATGGTTTCCGCGTTTGGTAAACAGCGCTACATCGCCAATTTAGGGCATGGATTATATCCTGATCTAGATAAGAACAAGGTTAAGTTCTTTATTGATTGTGTGAAGGGGTTGTAGTTTTTTACTACACATGTCTGTAGTTTTGGAAAAACACTAATAAACTAATTGATACTTTTGCTAAAAGTATCCAAAAGCAAATACTTCTTTTCTTTTTGCTTGAACAAAAAGAAACAAAAATTCAAGGCGAAAAGACCAACCACCATTTTTTGCGCGCAAGGCGGCCCAGGAAACGGAGTGAAAAAATAGCGGTTCGCACTCTTTCGCCAAAACCAGCCGCACTATTACCAACGTATGAGAAAGGTGCTACCGTCATGTAGTCAGAACTCTAAAGTAGCATTACATATATAAAAAAGCTCCGGTTTGGTGTGTATATTTTGTCAGAGTTTAACAGGGTCTATATCTCAGAGAATGATAAACATCAGGTGTGGGACTATGATTTTGTACAGCAATAGCAGTAAAATGAATGGATACTTTTTGGCTACAAAAAGTATTAAAGAAATCTGTGCTACATCTTTTCCAATTGATTATTCGTTAATTTACAATTCACCCATTCACCATCCAGAGTCGCATTATACTTTTTGTAAAATTCGATGGCAGGCGTATTCCAGTCAAGGACTTGCCATTCCATGCGGCGTACCTTTAACTCTTTACTAACCTGCACTACTTTATCAAATAATAATTTGCCAAGGCCTTTTCCCCTTTTCGATTCCGTCACAATAATATCTTCCAGGAATAAACATTTTCCTTTCCAGGTGCTGTACTTAAAATAATATAATGCAAGGCCAACAATCGCTTCATTTTCAAGTGCCACAAAAAAATCAAATTGTTTATCGCCACCAAAACCCCACTCGGTCATTTCCTCATTGGTAACTTCTACCTCATCCGGCGCTTTTTCATAAGCCGCTAATTCCCTTACCAACTGTAAAGCCTGGGGAATATCTTCCTCTGTTCCTTTTCTTAATTCAATGCTCATTATTCAATAATTATTTTCTCCGGTTTGTAGTCTGTATTTTCGTTATCCGTGATCTTTATAAAATACATTCCTCTATTTATAGAGCTGACATCTATTTTGTATTCATGATCGGTTTTTCCATTCAAAACCAACTTACCTGAAACATTAAAGAACTTATAGAACAAAATTTTTCCTGGTTGAACATCTTTAATTGTAATAAACTGCTTTCCGGGGTTCGGATAAAAACTAAAAGGCTTTTGTGAACTCTCTTTTATATTAGTGCAGACCTGGCAATTATATACTTTGGATTGAAAGTCCCTGTAATAGGTTCCGAGTAAAATACCATTCCTGTACTCTTTTACACAAACACCAACCGCAAAATCACCTGTTAAATTTGGAGTTAAATTTATAATACCTGTGGAAGGATCTATAGCAATTGCAGGAAAAGATGCGATTGGATAATTCGATTGATAAGGGTTAATATAAACGACCGGTTGGTATGGAGGTTGTGAACAGGCAGTAGGACATGATGGTGGCAGATTAGTACATGTTCCTGAAGGGACAGTGCCAGTTGTACTAACAAGAGGGCAGCACGCATCAAGTCCTGCAAATGGCGTCGAAAAAGAATAAGCCAAAGAATCTCCATCAGCATCTGTTGCACCATCGTTGTAGCTATTACTGTTCCCGTTGCAAAATAAAAAAGCCGGCTCGTTCGAAAAAACAGGTGAACTATTAATAGTTGTTACTTCCGGGCCGGGTATATGAGTCCAGTATGTTGACCCGATTTGATTTGGATTTAATAGATTTAATAAGTTCGAACTCCGGCAACAGCGCTGTGTTACAATCGTATAACCGCCAGTTAAAAGCGGCAAATTAAGGGTATCACAATAGGTTGTTTTTTCTATACAATAACTTACAGGGGCTACCACGCAAGCTCCAAGATAGGCCCCCATGCCCACAGTATCCAATCCGAGGAAATTAAATGGTACATTTTGAACAAGCGTACCACCCGAATTAAATACAGAAACCACTAAGGGATTATCAAAAGGTGGAACACCAAAATAACAATCACGGTACACCGTAATTTTTATTTCATAATTGTTATTTGTCAAAGGCCTATATGAAATTTCTCCTCCGACAATATGCGAAGCAAAAGCATGGACACAGATAAAATAAAAAAATAAACTACAGATTTTAGTTTTCATAATTTAGTTATTTAGAATATAATTCTTTTAATACTACTTTTTGTAAAATTCGTTTGATCATCAGCTCCGACAATAAGTGCTGCAATGAAAGTGAAGGATCTTTTAATGCTGCTTTTTTGATTTGTTTCTCATTAATATCAACGCGGTACAATAAATTTTTCAATGCATTGCTCACTTCTAATTTTAGAATGGCATTGAAAAAAACTTCTTTTAAATGTGATAAGTTATTGGATTCAATCACCGGTAAACAGTCAATCACACCTGCCAATTCAAAATCTTTATAAACCTGCGTCTTGAATTTTTCAAACAGGTCGGGTTTTTCTAAACTATGTAAAATGTCTGGGTTCATTATTTATTCAGTAATAAACGCTCTACCGGTTTTTTGTTGACAATGTGTGACTCTACAATTTCTTTCACATCTTCTTTCTGAACGCCTACATAAAATATTCCATCCGGGTAAATAGCAATGGTTGGACCAAAATCACAAATGCCTAAACACCCGCTTTTATTTGCGCGCGTCTTTAATCCTATGTTCAAATCCTTTAATTGTTTTTTGAACTCCGCCACCAGTTCTAATCCGTGAACTTCGCCGCAACTAAGTTTTTCAGTGGCTGTTCGTTGATTGTTACATACCAAAACATGTAGATCGTAAATAGGTTTCATATATTGTATTTTTTGTCAGACAAATGGCGTTCAAAAATAGATAAGCTATGCTATAATTATCTATCTTTAAACAAAGTTACAGCTTATTTGTAATTATACATTATGGCAGTTATATTAATATCAGGCGGTACAGGTTTAGTTGGAACAGCGTTAACTAAATATTTAATTTCAAAAGGTCACGAAGTCAGGATCTTATCTAGAAATCCTAAATCATCATCTCAGATACAATCATTTTATTGGGACGTAAACAAAAATGAAATCGATGAGAAAGCTTTTGACGGTGTAGAACATATCGTTCATTTAGCTGGCAGTGGCATTGCTGATAAACGGTGGACGGATGAAAGAAAACAGGATATTATTGATTCGAGAGTAAATAGTATGAAATTGATTAGCTCAATAATCAAAAAAAGAAACATTCAATTAAAATCTTTTGTTGGCGCTAGTGCTATTGGCATTTATGGAATGACCACTTCCGAAAAAGTATTTACTGAAACGGATACAGGCAAAGATGATTTTTTAGTGCAATCTTGTACACAATGGGAAAATTCGTATCAAGAAATTAAGTCGCTTGCAAGTAAAAGTTGCGTTATCAGAATTGGAGTTGTTTTAAGTAATAAAGGTGGAGCTTTAAAGAGGCTACTACCATTATTTAAATTAGGTTTGGGCTCAGCGGTTGGCTCTGGAAAACAATATATGCCTTGGATTCATTTATATGATTTAGTTTCTGTTTTTCATGAAGCATTATTTAATCCAAATTATTCTGGAATTTACAATGCAGTTTCTTCAGAAGAAACAACAAGTTATTCATTTTCAAAACAATTAGCCAAAAGTCTTTCAAAGCCATTTTTTTTGCCAAACGTGCCTGTTTTTGCTCTTAAGTTATTGTTTGGCGAAATGGCAAATGTACTTTTAGAAGGTTCTCGCATAAGTAATCAAAAGCTCATTAATTTAGGCTTTAATTTTAAATACGATAATCTTTGTGATGCTTTGAAAGAAATTGTTTCCAAAAGGTAAGCGTTATTTTTTTATGCTTACAACACAATAAATACGCAAAAATTGTGTTATCTTAGCCATAGATTTATAAATTTATTATGTGTGGAATTGTAGGATATATTGGAAACCGTGATGCGTTTCCTATTTTAATTAAAGGTTTACAACGTTTAGAATACCGTGGTTACGACAGCGCCGGCGTGGCGATGATTAATTCTGAAGGTGCTCTTAACGTTTATAAGAAAAAAGGGAAAGTTTCAGATTTGCTGGAATTCAGCAAAGACAAAGATAAATCCGGAAATATCGGAATTGGCCATACCCGTTGGGCAACTCACGGCGAACCAAACGATGTGAATTCTCATCCTCATTATTCCCAAACCAAAGATTTAGTAATCATCCATAACGGAATCATCGAAAATTATTCTTCTATTAAAGAGGGATTACAAAAGCGTGGACATTCTTTCTTGTCTCAAACCGATACTGAAGTACTGATTCATCTCATCGAAGATATCCGTCAGCATGAACCCGGAATGAAATTAAGCTATGCTGTTATGGCTGCCTTAAAACAGGTTAATGGCGCTTATGCTATTGTTATTCTTGATAAGAATGACCCTGATACATTAATTGCTGCAAAAAAAGGCAGTCCAATGGTAATTGGAATTGGTGAAGATGAATTTTTTATCGCATCGGATGCTTCACCCATTGTAGAATATACTAAGAATGTAGTTTATATTGAAGACGAACATGTAGCGATTATTCGTCGTAACGATGAATTAAAGATCCGTACTATTCGTGATAAAGAAATTACTCCTTATGTTCAGGAATTGGAAATGGAATTGGAAGCCATTGAAAAAGGCGGCTATGACCATTTTATGTTGAAAGAAATTTATGAGCAGCCACGTTCTATTTTTGATAGCATGCGTGGTCGTTTAAATTCTGAAACCGGTCACTTAAAGATGGGCGGTATTGAAGAACATGAGGGTAAATTTATAAATGCAAAACGTATTATTATAATTGCCTGCGGAACTTCATGGCACGCCGGTATGGTTGCCGAATATTTATTTGAAGAGTATGCCCGTATACCGGTTGAAGTGGAATATGCTTCTGAATTCAGATACAGAAATCCGATTATTTACCCGGATGATGTAGTCATCGCAATCTCTCAAAGTGGTGAAACTGCCGATACTTTAGCGGCTATTGAACTTGCAAAAGCAAAAGGCGCTACTATATTCGGAGTGTGTAATGTAGTTGGTTCATCCATTGCGCGAGCAACACATGCGGGTTCTTATACACATGCAGGGCCTGAAATTGGTGTCGCATCAACTAAAGCTTTCACGGCACAGGTAACTGTTTTAACTTTAATGGCACTGCATGTAGCAAAAGCTAAAGGCGTAATTCCGGAAAGCCGTTACAGACAACTATTATATGAAATGGAAACAATTCCTGCAAAAGTAGAAACCGTTTTAAAATTAAATGACTCCATTAAAAAAATAGCTTTTGAGTACAAAGATGCTTCTAATGCATTATATCTGGGAAGAGGTTATTCTTTTCCTGTTGCACTGGAAGGCGCTTTAAAACTAAAAGAAATTTCTTACATACATGCGGAAGGTTATCCTGCGGCAGAAATGAAACATGGTCCTATTGCCTTAATTGATGATGCCATGCCTGTATTTGTAATAGCAACTAAAGGCCCTAACTACGAAAAGGTAGTAAGTAACATCCAGGAAGTGAAAGCCCGTAAAGGCAGGATCATTGCGATTGTTACAGCGGGTGATAAAGATGTGAAAGCAATGGCGGAGCATGTGATCGAAATTCCGGAAACGGATGAGTCGCTGGTTCCATTGGTTTCAGTAATTCCATGGCAATTGTTATCTTACCATATTGCTGTAATGCGTGGTTGTAATGTTGATCAGCCCAGAAATTTAGCGAAGAGTGTTACCGTAGAATAAATAATTTAAATTTTATTTTTATTGCATCTCAACGGGTTGACTTTTTTAGAACCGCTTCTGCCATGGAAATTTGGAAATAGCCTCTATTATATGTACTCAACTCTAATCTGCACCCTCTCATCTTCAGGGTTAGTTGTAGGAGTTATGATAATATTATTCTGCTCTTTATAAAATGTTGCAATGCCTTTAATAATACCCACTGCCAATGCTCCCATACGCCTTTTGGAATAATAATCAATAATGAGTAAATTCTCATTTACTTTATTCACACTGAGAACTGGTGGCTCTGCTGTACTATTAAGATTCCTGACCGCACCATGCATCACTTTTTCTGTATTTACAAGAACATCAAATGTTTTCCATTCCGGCCTTAAATAGTTTGAGTACAATCTGAACAAATCAGGAACCATGAATTCACCAAAATTTTCTTTTAATTGATTGGGAGCAATGCCGGTTTTTTTTGATGCCGCATCAATAATGGCATTCATATCCGTAAGAGGATAACTTCTTGTAATTTCAAATTCATGTTCAGATGGCTTTGCTTCAGTTAACAACATTTCCCACGAGAAAAGGGTCACGTGTTTATCGATATATTTTTTTAATAGAAAAAATATAGAGCCATGTACTTTTAAAATTTCATTTGACATACCGTTACAATCTTATGTAGAAGAATTATCAAATATAATCACATAATTTATAACAATATAGCAGAAATCGAAAGGTTTTTAGTAAAAGAGGATAATAAATACATCTCTAATTTTGTGGCTTGTTCAGGCACTGCATACGAGGCATTCATTTACACTTACTTGAAAGGATATTCATTAATACTATTAAGAATGCTTTGTTTTAATATTTCTACCGTTGTTGCGCCTTTTGATCATTTGATGATAGGAACAATCTTCATAATCATCATCAACCAATAAAATACATTTTAATTTTTTTTTCATCTGTCTCAATTGTTTGTTTTTTAATTGTCATCCGCCAGCTGGCGGAGCCAGTTTTACTCATTGGTGTTTGTGTTTAGGCAAACATGGCTATTTCATAGTATAATTTTTTTAGGCATTAAAAAGTAAAACTTACTTCCATGACCAAGTTCAGATTCCACCCATATCTTTCCGCCACGCAAGTCCACTATTTTCTTGCAATGTGCCAGACCAATACCAGTTCCCTGATATTGCTTCCTAGTATGAAGTCGCTGGAAAAGTTTAAATATTTTATCATGGTAAATTTTCTCAATTCCTATTCCATTATCACTTATTTCAAAAAACCAATCATTTCCAAAATCTTTTGCACTTATTTTTATGACCGGCGTAATATCCGGTTTTTTAAATTTAATTGCATTACTAATCAGATTTTGAAATAAGGATTTTAACCGCGTGGTAAACCCGCTTATTGTTGGTAAATTTGCTATTTCTATTTTTGCATTGTTTTCCACTATGTTGTTTTCCACGTCTTTTAGAACATCGTTAACAAGGATATTTAAATCTATATCAATAGGGCTCTTATCATTCTCAATTCTTGTATACTCTAAAAGGTCAGTTATGAGAACTTGCATTCGCTTAGATGCGCCACTGATAAAATCAAGATACATATCTGCGCTTTCATCAAGCTTTCCTTTATAGTCATCATAAAAAAGACCAATGTAATTAGTGATCGTCCGCAATGGCTCTTGTAAATCGTGAGATGCGATGTACGCAAATTGTTCCGTTTCTTTATTTTTTGTTCTAACGCTCTCATATAAGCGATTAACTTTTCTTCAGCTAATTTTTTTCGGTTATATCCCTTACGATTTTTGAAGCACCAATTATTTTACCTCTCACATCCTTTACAACTTAAATTTTTGCTGATTATAAATACCTTAATAAATCTTTTGGGTGATGAACAACAGTTGCATCAATCTTATTTTTTAAATGTTCGGTAATATTTGATTGTCCGCTTATTAATAGTTTGGTGTTTTCGCCAAGATGTATGTTTTTTTTAAAGTCGCTGTAAACATCTTTTGGATTTTGTGGCACTGTAAAAAATGTAAGTATAAAATTTGGCTTGATTTGCTTTAACACTAAAGAAATATTCTCGTATGGTACGTCTTGTCCGAGATATATGGTTTCATGACCTTTAGAACGAATAATATAATTTGCAAATAAAAGACTTATATCGTGCATTTCTCCGGGAACTAGTAACAAAAGAAATTTCTTTTTCCTGCTTTTCGCAAAAGGTAATGCATCGGTTTCCGACATAATTTTTCGTTTGATTAAACACGATGCAAAATGTTCTTGCGCTGGGTTAATATCATTAATAGTCCATAATAACCCTATTTTATTCAATAAAGGGTAAAACACAATTAACATGGCTTCAAAAAGACCCAAACGCTTTATAACTGCCAAATATGTTTTTTGAAATGTCCGTTCATCAAAATCTATCATCGCGCTAAGCAACTCATTAATAAATGTTGTACAAACTACATCTTCATTCTTAGTTGCCTTTGATTCTATAATTTTTAGATAAAACTCTTTCTCATTAAGAGCCGCTATTTTTGAGATTTTATATCCATTTGATAAAAGTGTAGATACGTTTAACAATTTTTTTACTTGGTCATCGCTATATCTTCTGTAATTAGTATTTGTGCGGTCAGGTTCAATAAGATTATAGCGCTTCTCCCATATCCTTATAGTGTGAGCCTTGATACCGGTTAATTGTTCTAATTCTGTAATTTGATATAATCTCATGTGACAATTTATAAAACGCTAATTTAAACAAATAAAACATTACGGTTATTTATAATTTCCCAAGTATGATCGCTTAATAGACGTACGGTATTGACATAACCCAGTGCTTCGGCTCTTGATCTCCCCCACTCATCCGGGGATATCATCATTAACCTGTATTCGCTTTCTTTTTTATAGAGATGATAAACATGTCCAACTAAAGGCTCAAATGCAATGACCGCTGTATATATCTTTTCACTTATTTCAATACGTTGTTTAATTTCATTTGCTTGGCTTACCAATAATTCAACTTGTTTTTGTATCTGTAGCAATTGCATATCTGTTTGCTCATGCATTGCAGAAAGCGCTCTTGATTTTAATTTGCCTACATCTTCAGGCTTAACTGTAAGGCTTCCTATGGTATGCGGATATTCCATAAGACCGGGATTTTCGGCAACTTTATCTTTATCAATAGGATTAATCATTATTAATAAGTTTTTAAATTTAAATAACTGAGAAATTCGGTTTTTGTTTGTTCTTCTATAAATTTGCCGCCATAATAAGAAGTAATGGTAGATGAGCTATTATCTTTTATGCCTCTTGAAGAAACGCACAAATGCTTTGCTTCGATTACAACCACAACATCTTCTGTATTCAAACCCTCTTTTAATTCCTTTGCAATTTGCATAGTTAAACGTTCCTGAACCTGCGGACGTTTGGCGAAATAATTTACAATTCGGTTAAGTTTTGACAAGCCAATTACTTTGCCGCTTGAAATATAGGCTATATGGGCTTTACCAAAGAACGGAACAAAGTGATGTTCGCAATTACTATAAAAAGTAATATCCTTTTCAACCAGCATTTGGTTGTATTGATACTTATTATCGAATAACTTAATGGAAGGTTTGTTTTCAGGATATAATCCATTGAAGATTTCTTTTACATACATTTTCGCAACGCGATGAGGTGTTCCGCTCAAACTATCGTCATTAAGATCAAGGCCCAAAATTTCCATTATCTTTTTAAAATGAAACTCAATCTTTTTTATTTTCTGCCCTTCGCTTAAAACAAAAGCATCCTTCTTCATCGGCGTTTCAGTAGTGGAGCCTACATGGTCGTTGCCAACTTCCTCTATCATAAGTTCATTCATTAACATCTCTTTGTTATACAGGGTATTCAACAAAATCTCTTTCTTTTTCATATAATATAATTTTAATTCACACTTTGTATCGATCTTTGCTATCAGTATATTTTAAATTACTATAGCAATATTTCAGCTTTATGATTGAGTTCCTTACATTCAATTATATCAAGGTTAAACTTTTCATTGTCACATTTCTCTGCAATTTCTTCTCTTATGACATCACTCAAAAGTTTCGTATTAGTAACATGATCCGCAATAAGATTTACAAAACCGCTTACTATTTACAATAGATTAATAATCATGCTCATGAAAACTGTTGTTCTTGCATTTCCCAAAAACAGATCTATTTTCTTCTACGCATAGTAAAGGACAATGAAGCCTGTATGAAGCATTAAAACTTTTATTTCCTAAAAACTAAACTTTATCCTAATTCAAACCTTACAAAATTACTATTTATTTGTTTAATAAAATAATTTATTTGTTAAACATAATTAAAGTTATTACTTTTGTAAATAAACTTTTACAAATAAATCATAAACTAACACGATGCTCAAAAAATTCACTTTAGCAGATAAGTTCCTATTTATAGCAGCTCTTCTTTCATTAATTTTCTCTGAAATTTTATTTTTTCAAGGGTTTAAACAGGAAGCCACTTTCATAGGAATTTGGGTTCCTTCAATTCTAGCGTTCGGTATTTATTTAAAATTAATTCAAGGTAAAAACAATGATTGATATATTACCATATTTCGCGGGACTGATAAGCTTATTATTTGGAGTTGGTTTTTACTTGGCAATAAAGGAACAAGGCAAGGATAAATAATCATTCCTTCTTTTATTATGTACTTAATCATGTTTAATTATTCATTTTATAATTTAGGCTTTTTAAATCATACAACTCTATCACGAAAAAAATTACATCAATTGAACTAGGTTGTTTTTAATTTTTGTTTTTCTATTCCCTAATTAAATTCGCTATCAATTTTTTGGTAAAAACCAAGCATGTTTGTATTTTAGTAATATACCTCTATTGTAAAACTAATTTTAGCTTAAAATTAATTTTCTTCACTATTCAGTCTTGTAAAATATTTGACGCATTACTCAGGCGCAATAAAATAGTAAAAATTATTGCGCCTCCCTTTCATTATTTAGCCACATCTTACGATACTTTTTGGATGTATCATAGTCATTAGCTTGTTTTTCGATATTTAATATACGATTACATCTTGGATCATTTCCAACACCTGCTAAATATGCCCAATTGCCCCAATTACTGCAAACATCATAATCTATTAATTGTTGTTCAAAATAAGCTGCACCATACCGCCAATCTAGCTTTAAATCATTACATAAATAACTTGCTACGTTTTGCCTACCTCGGTTGCTCATAAAGCCTGTGAGTTTTAGTTCTATCATATTTGCATCAATAAAATCAATACTTGCTTCTCCATTAATCCACTTTAATAATAGTTCAGTATTATGTTTATGCAAATTATCTGTTTTGCCTTTTATGCCTGCTTGTTGAAAAAACTTATTCGAATATTTTTTCATCATAAACCTAAAATAATCACGCCAAAGCAATTCAAATTCTAACCAATAGGTTGATTCGTTGGGCGAAAAAAGTGCTTCATATTTTTTTAATTCATAATAAATTTCTCGTGGTGATAAGCATCCTAAGCTTAACCAAGACGAAAATTTTTTTGAATAATTTTCTCCAATCATTCCGTTTCGAGTTTCTTTGTAATTTGCTATAGCGTGAGTTTCAAAAAAATAGTGATTCAATCTTTTATAACCTTCTGTTTCGCCCCCTTTAAAACTGATAGCTGCACGACAATCATTAATAATAGGTTCTAATCCTAATTGTTCAATGCGAGGTAAACAGAGTTCTTCAATAACGGGCGATTTTATTGCAACCGGGGTATTAAATATCTCTCTAACGGTTGCTTCTTTTTCAATTCGTTTTCTAAAACTGGTAAATACGTCAGGTATATCTTTTAAGGCAAAGGGTAAATCTTGCGCATGGTACAAGGTACTTGTACTAAATGTTTCTAACTGGCAATGAGCTTTCCATAATTCTTTTTCTACTAGTTCTTGTGTTTGTTTTTCCTCAAAGGCTACTTCTTTTTTACTAAATACTTTTTGAACTTTATACTTTTGTACAAGTTTAAATAATTCGTATTCTGGTTTGCCTCTTACTATAACTAAACCAGAGCCGCGAGCGCGTAAGTTTTTATCTAAATCAGCCAATGACTCTAATAAAAATTGTGTTCTAAAGTTTCCTGTTTTTTTTAATCCAAATTCTGTTTTTTTAAAATGATTTTCATCAAAACAATATACCGGAATAATTTCATCACTTTGTTCAAGGGCTATAACTAATCAAAAAATGAAAACTTCTATCGTTTGGTTTAAAACCGATTTACGTTTGCACGATAACGAAACCTTAGTTAGAGCC
>JANPOX010000080.1:0-3791 GCA_031428235.1 Bacteroidia bacterium
TTAACCTTTTTGCAGTCAGGGAAAATAACAATATCACACAAATCAGGTAAGTCTTCTATGTGGCCATCTTTATCCGCCGCTTTTAAATTTATCAAACAGATTTTGGTTGCTTCCTTTTTTTTCTTTGTTAGAAAGTCAATCGTTTTTTTTGGAAATATATTTCCATCCACAGGGGCTTGATAAGATTTGTTATTCTCCTTATAAAAAATAGTAAATGATTTAATGGCTTCCTCGTGAGGATTACCATAACGATCAAAAGCAATGACCTTAAATTCAGTGTCATCAAAAGCCGCTTTTACAAATAGCTTTTCTTTTTTTATTTTAATAGTTTGAACGTCTTTTTGTTCCTGGGCAAAAACAAAAGAAGAACAAAAAAGGAAGACTAATAAAGATCCGTTTTGTAAAGTTTTTTTCAATTAGTCGTTATTTAATTTTTGTTTGATAAGTTGGATCGCATCAGTAACACTCACAGCTGCCTCTTTCACTTTTTTTAATTTGGCTAACGCTTGTTGAAGTGTTGCTTCATCAATTTCAGCTTCCATCTCCTGTATAACGGTGAAGGCTTCAAAAGATACAAGGAAATCTGAAGAACAAATCAGGTCGATAAAAAATAAGTAGTCTTTACTGAAATCCAAACCTGTTTCCCAGCAGGATGCCACTATCAATGCCTTGTGCGCAGGATTCTTTGTTTTTGAAATGGCGCTTATAATAAACGATTGTGCCTTATTCTCCTTTAAACCAACAAGGGCTTCATCTTTTTCTTCACGAGACGATCTGCTGCTAATTAAAACAGTTACCAGATCTGCATTATTCGTGTCTTTTTTTGACATGCCCTCAGAACCAATAATAATGGTTGAGTATTCATTTTCATCAAATAATTTTGACGGATCAATTTCGGGTACAATATCACCTTTTAATTCATCAGGAAGATCATTTGGATCAATATCTTTTGGTATCATATTATTTTAATTTTTGCTGTTTTAATTTTTTTATAAACTCATCATGTCTTTCAGCTTCACTGCCTGGCGACGGGAAATTTCAATTTCTTGTCCGCCTTTCAATTTCACCATTAAACCCCCATTAAACCAGGTTTCAATACTTTCTACCCAGCTTAGGTTAACAATATGTTTTCGGCTAGCTCGGAAAAATGTTTTTTCATCCAGTCGTTCTTCCAGACTGTTCAAACTCCTTAATATTAACGGACGAAAATTATCAAAATATACGCGAACGTAATTTCCTTCGCTTTCAAATAAGCGAATATTACTTAATCGAACAAACCATGTTTTTTCTCCGTCTTTAATAAAAACCTGGTCATTTTCCGTGAGTGGTGTTGTGTTTTCTTTTTTCTCTGAAGTTTCTTTAAGCGTTAATTTTTTGATGGTTTCTGCCAAACGTTCGGGTGAAACCGGTTTTAATAAATAGTCGTATGCGTTTACTTCAAATGCTTTAATAGCATATTCATCATATGCCGTTACAAAAACAACATCGGGTAGGGCAGAAACCTCTTCGATTAATTCCAGACCAGTTTTACCCGGCATTTGTATGTCAAGGAAAATAACATCCGGATTTAACTCCGCTATTTTTTCCTTGGCTGATTGCGCATTATTACACTCAGCAATCACTTCAATTTCTTTGTGTGCAGCCAGTAAATTTCTCAGTTCTTGTCTTGCCAGACGTTCATCGTCAATGATTATAGCTTTCATATGTAGATATTATTGTTGTTTTAGTTGTCATATGGTATAGCCAGTTTATCTTCATTACTGTTTGTGTTTCGGCAAACATGGCTATTTCATAATGTTTAGAGTTTGATAATTATTTTACTGATGACATTTTTATCATCCAGGTTTTTTAGTGAGAAAGTGGCGTTCTTTCCAAAGAGTAATTCCAACCGATTGGTAGTATTTTCAACACCAAAGCCCGAATCAGATGTGTTATTTAAAAGTAACTGGCCAGTGTTGATGATCTCTATTGTAAATAAATTTTCTATTTTATGAGTATTAACCGAAATAGATCCACCTTCAGGATCTCGGCTGATTCCATGTTTGATGCCATTCTCAACAAGTGTCTGAATCATCATTGGAGGAACATTAAGCGGTAATGTTTTTGGATCGATGTCAAATTTAAAATTCAAACGTTCTTCAAAACGTACATGCTCTAATTCCAGGTAATCTTTTACTAAAACCAGTTCTTCTTCCAAAGTTATGTATCGATTCTTATGCATCATCAATGTATTGCGAAGAATATTGGACAGTTGGGTTATTGCAACTTTTGCTTTTTTAGGATCTTCATCAACTAGTGCACGGATACTATTCATACTATTGAACATGAAATGTGGATTTAACTGCGATTTCAATTTATTCAGTTCCACCTCTTTGGTATTTGCTTCCAGTTTAAGGTTTTGAATTTCTGTTTTTTTGTAATTATCAAAAAAATGAAACCCAAAATAAATGAGCGACCAGAAAACAAAAATAACAGTTAAGCTTAAGATATTGGAAATTGCAGCCACCACATCTATTTTGTACGTGATAATGCCCAATGCTTTCGCAATACCAATTGTTAAGGCAAAAAACAGGAAAGCATTTATGAACCCTGAAATAATAACAATAGGAATCTGGGTCAAAATGGTATAACGTAATACATTGAATTTCTGAACGAGGTAACGAAAGAAATGAGTAATAGTGATACCAACCGGTAACCAGATCAGGTAATTTAATATATCCTTTACGTTAGTTGCGTAGCTAAGCTTAAAGAAAAATAGATTAAGGGCCGCAAAAAAAGTCCATCCACCAATTTGGCAAGTCCAGTATATATTTTGTTTTTTATTCATTCTTAATTAATTCCCAACCATGCTTTTCTGGCAATCAATTGTTGTTCAGTTGCTTTTTCATTTAATTCAATAATATCAGTTTCTGTTACTTTTACAGGTTTTACTTTCGCTTTCAATTCCTTAATGCTTTCGTTACCTTTCTTATCTTTTCTAAGCACTTCGATCACGAGTTTATCTCCCGTTTTGGCATTTTGCATATAGCCGCCTAAAACATCCTTCATGTTGTCAAGCGTTAATTTTCTATTATTAAATGAAATGATTTCATCCTCATCCTTGAACTTCATTTTCTTTCCAAATTCATCCAATTTATCAGTATTTACTACTACCAAACGATTTGTTGTTGGATTATAACCAACAGAGATACCTCCCAATGTAATTTTTTCTTCTACTCTTTTATCAATGTAGTTTAATCCCACCATAGCAAAAACATCTTTAAATGGCAAGGGTTTTGGCCCTGCTACATGCGCATCTAAAAAGTAACGGATTTCTTTATAAGTTAATTTTTCGATATCATTAAAGAGATCATCATCATTGAAAGAGTTTGTTTTTCCGTATTTTTTTGAAAGGTCCTTCATGAGTTCCTGTGTGCCATAATTTCCGTTACTGTAATAGCGCAACATAATGTCAAGGCACATACCAATCAGCGCTCCTTTCTCATATACATTATTGTATTGCTTCTTGTATTTATCAAGAGCGTATTTACTCATGACTGTAAATGGAAGAGTATCATTATAATTTTCTCTGGCATTTTGCATTTTTTCAATCATCACATCAAAAAAAGTATCATATTCAATCAGGCCCGTTTTTACCTGCATATGATGAGCTGCGTATTCCGTTAATCCTTCATATAACCAAAGGTGCTTGCTCATTTGCGGGTTATTAAAATCAAATTCGCCAATTTCTTTAGAGTGAATGTTTAACGGAGTGACAATGTGAAAAAATTCATGAGCGGATACATCTCTTA
>JANPOX010000081.1:0-5778 GCA_031428235.1 Bacteroidia bacterium
GTTTGTTCGTTTACATTTCCATAAATTGTCACAAACCGCTGGGCTTTTAAAGAATTTAAAAATCCTAACAAAATAATAATGAAATATAATTTTAATGCTTTCATTTATATAAAAGACGAAATTATTTTTCAATTCCATAAATTAAATTTTGAATGGATCACGACTAAGTGGCCATATTCCAATAAATTTTAGAAACGAAGAATTTTTTAATAATCTTTCAGAACACAACTGGTGGATACCTCAATATAATCTGGAAATAGCAAATCTGTATTAGCTTGCATTTGCAAAGCTGTATTTTTACATATTTGGGTTGCTTTTCTCTTAGAAGTATTCTTTTTTATTTCCTGCAAAGTTTCTGTTTCATTTGGATAATATCCATCTTGTCGTAAAGTTGTAATACATTTACAGGAATATTTTTTAGTACAGGAACATAATAAAAATGCAGTAATTGTTAGTAGAAATAGGTTTTTCATATTAGTTTTATTTTACTGCGCAAGAAGTAATAATCGTTTCAGAGCCATTTTTGTAATCCAAAGTGTTTTTATGGAGTTGTTTTTCTGAATGAGAGCAAATCTGCTGGGCTCTTTTTTTTGTTGTTTTAGAATCAATAGCTTTAAGAGACGACACTGTATAAGGGTAATAACCAGGCGATTGAATTGTAGTTGAACATTGACAGGAATATTGCTTTTTGCAGGAATAATTAAATAAACCCGCTGCAATCAATACAATAAAAAAATAATGTTTTTTCATAATGTGCGAAAATATGAAAAGATAATGTAAAAAACTACTTCCTTTTATATTTCCATCTTCTATGGCTCCACAACCAAATCTCAGGTTGAGCAATGATATCTTTTTCCAGTTTCCTGGTATGTAATTCTGAGATTTCGCCTTCTTTGGTATTCTTTGGCTCTTTGACGAGGTATTCCGTATTTACTTCATAATAACCTCTTTTTATACGGTTCACAGTAACATATACTACAGGGTAGTTCAGTTTCTGCGCAATCTTTTCAGTACCCCAAAATACAGGGGTATCCTGGTTCATAAATGTTGTCCAATAGGCACCTTCTGGCGATGGTGTTTGATCAGCTATAAAAGCAGTAGCATTTATTTCATGTCTGTTTCTGATCATTTCGCGCATGGTATCTTTCATCGCGTACAATTTTGTTCCAAACCGCGAACGCATATCATACATCAACTTATCAAAATGTTTGTTTGATAAAGGATGGTAAATTACATAAAGCTGTTGAGGATTGATGAGACTAAAAGAATTACCTGCCCATTCCCAGTTGCCATAATGTCCCATAACAAGTATACATGATTTTTTTTCATCATGTAATTCTTTAAAGATCCTTGTAGTGTTTTCATTAAATGAGCAACGTTTTATGGCTTCTTTTTTTGAAATTGTTAAGGTCTTTAAGGTTTCCATGAATAGGTCACAGAGATAATGATAGAATTTTTTTTCAATAAGTTTTAATTCTTCATGAGTTTTTTCAGGAAAGGAATTTTTTAGATTTTCAAAAACCACTTTTTTGCGATACCCTATTACCCTATAAAGTAAAAAATAGACACCATCTGATACTAAATAAAATATTGGAAATGGAAGTATGGAAATGAAGTACAACAAGGGCAATGTTATATAAAAACCAATGGAGCTCATGGCTTAAAATTACTGAATATTATAAGAAACACGGGTATTTTTATTTAAATAATAGTGAATTGAATCCTTTTTTATATATTTATAAACGAGAAATTATAATTTATATTTATGAAGAAATTTATCACATCTATCTGCTTTTTTGCGGTTTTAACCAATGCTATGGCACTTGATGCCGGTGACCAGGTAAAAATGGTTTTGGCGAAACAAAAATTATATGCCGGTCAGTATATTGGTGCTTTAACCATTTATAAAGATGTTTTACAAAAGAATCCTGACGATGCCGGCGTGTTATATTATATCGGGTATTGCCAATATGAACTGAAAAAATTTGACCTTGCTACTGAATCACTTAAAAAAGCCGTTTCTATTAACAAAGATGTAAAACCAGAAACGCATTTAGTTTTGGGTAAAATTTATTTGGCAGACGAGAAAATCGATGATGCATTAGCTTCTTTTAATACTTATAAAACTGCTGTAAGCACAAAAACGGGAGAAACAGAAGATGTGGATGTTTATATTTCTCATTGTAATAATGCCAAAAAATATATGGCTAACCCTATTAATGTAAAAATTAATAATTTGGGTGAGGCTATCAACTCAAAATATGATGATCAGTCCCCATGTATGAGTGCTGATGGCAGAAAATTAGTTTTCAATACTAGACGTCCGGAAACTACAGATTCTCCGGTTGATGTGGAAGGTGATGGAAAATTCTTCCAGGATATATATATATCAAACTGGGATACAATCAATAAAAAGTGGAGTCCTAGTGAAGATGTACCAGGTAATGTGAACACTCCTGCACATGATGCGTGTACCAGTATTTCACCGGATGGAAAGCAGATTTTTATATATAAGAACGACTTGAATGACAATGAATCAAGGGGTGGAGATGTGTTTGTTTCAAAAATTGTAAATAATAAATGGAAAACGCCTGAATCTATTGGCAAACCCATTAATTCAACCTATTGGGAAGGTGGGGCTTGTATATCTCCTGATGGAAAAACATTATATTTTATAAGTGAACGCAAAGGCGGTTATGGCCGCGCCGATATATGGATGGTGAGTCGGATCAGTAAAACAGAATGGGGAAAACCGGTTAATTTAGGTCCTGATGTAAATTCTGCCTACGATGAGGTTGGAGCATTTTTGGCACCTGATGGCAAAACTCTGTTCTTCTCCTCCAATGGAAAAGAATCCATGGGCTCATATGATATTTTTAAATCTACTTTAGAAAATAGTAAATGGACAAAACCAATGAATCTAGGATTTCCGATTAATACAGTTCAAAAAGACGGGCCATTAGTAATCAGTGCAGATGCACAAACGGCTTATTTTGCAAGCGAACGTAAAGGTGGTTTGGGAGAAAGCGATATTTATTCGGCAAATCTTTCTGATTACAGTTTATTGGAAAAAGATGGTGTAAGGAAATCAAATTCCGGTCTAAGTATTTTAAAAGGAACCGTTCGTGATGGTTTTGAAGGTTCAGGACTTGCATCCGTTGATGTTCAGATTTTGGATCAAAATGGAGTAGTTGCTGCTACAACACTGACAAATGAAAACGGAGAATATTTTATTACACTTAAAGGCGATATGACCTATACTATAAAAGTGGCTAAAAAAGGATATAAAACAGCTGAAGAAAAAGTAGAATTGAAAGTTGGAAAAACAGATACATATTCGTTAGAGAAGCAGATCATGTTGAACAAAGAGAAATAAGCCCTGGATATTAAAATTTAAAAGCGCCGTAATTTCCGGCGCTTTTTTTTATGAGTTATTTTATGTAAAAATGTTTGTAAAAGCGGTTGACTTGTAACTTTTTAGTTATCTTAAACGTCTATTATTTTTATGAAGAACCTTACACTTACGGTTATTTTATGTTTTGTTTCATCCCTTGCTATCAGCCAGATTTTTTCGGTTTCCGGGAAAATTACCGATGATAAAAATCAAGCCCTTTCTTTTTCATCGGTATTGGTAAAAGGCACAACTCAGGGAACAAATGCAAATGCTGATGGATTCTATTTCCTGAAACTTGCACCTGGTACTTACGAATTAATATTTCAATATGTCGGTTACAAAAAGAAAACAGAGCAAGTCATTGTTGCTGGGAATGTGTCTAAAAATATTGCTTTAAATCCTGAAAGCTACGAATTAAAGGAAGTAGTGATCAGTGATGGAGAAGACCCGGCATATGCGGTTATCAGGCAGGCAATTAAAAAACGCAAATTTTATTTAAACGAGGTGAATGCGTTTACCTGTAAAGCTTATATAAAAGGTCTGCAGCGTTTAAAAGACTTTCCTAAAAAGATGGCAAAACTAATTAATGCCATGAATACTTCTGGTGGCGATAAAATTGATTCTACTTTGTTAGGTGTAGTTTATTTAAGTGAAAGTGAAACGAAATACCATTTCCGAAAACCCAATGATGAAAAAGAGATCATGTATTCCAGTAAAGTGAGTGGTGATAACAAAGCTTTCAGTTTTAACCAGGTGAGTGATATGAAGTTCAGTGTGTATGAAAATTTGATTTCTTTGGATGGATTAAGCGACAGGCCTTTTATTTCTCCTATCAATGAAAATGCATTGTTATCATATCGCTATAAGTTATTGGGCACTACTTTTGAAGATGGGAAATTGCTAAACAAGATTGAAATTACTCCAAAACGAAAAACGGATCCTTGTTTCAGAGGAATTATTTATATTCAGGAAAACAGCTGGCGGGTCCATAGCGCCGATGTTTATTTAACTAAAGATGCTAAGATTGATTTTGTAGACACACTTTATATCAAACAGTTAAACGCTCCTGTGAATGATACTGTTTGGATGCCTATGAGTTTAAACATGACATTTAATTTTAAAGTGTTTGGCTTCAAAGGGGATGGTTATTTTAACGCGGTGTTTTCTGATTATGATATGCATCCTGTATTTCCAAAAAAATTCTTTAAAAATGAAGTATTAAAAGTAGAAGATGGTGCCAATAAAAAAGATACACTTTATTGGGGAGACTCAAGGCCTGTGCCTCTTACTGTAGAAGAAAAAACAGATTACCGAAAAAAGGACAGTATTGGATTAATTAAGAACAGCGATCGCTATAAAGATAGTTTGGATAGAGATGGAAATAAACTGACTTCCTCTGATTTGATCATGGGTTACAGTTATAATAAATCAGCGAAAAAATTCAGCCTCAATACATCAGGGCTTTTAACTTCAGGCATTCAATATAATACGGTTGAAGGAGTGAACGCGTCTTTGAAAGTGGATATGACCAAACGATATGAAAATAATCGTTATCATGATGTTTCGGCTACTGCCAGATATGGTTTTTCAAACTATTTATGGGGAGGAACGATTAATTGGAAATATCTGCACAAGCCTGAAAAATTTGAATCCTTCAATGTAAAAGTTGGAACAAGCGCTTTGCAATTTAATGGCCACGATCCAATCAATCCTACAATAAATACCTCTTATACATTATTGAATAATGACAATTTCATGAAGCTGTATAAGAAGACTTATGCTGCTTTTAATTTTAAAAGAGAGTTGATTAATGGATTGATAACCACCTTTCATACGGAATATGCAGAACGATCCGCATTACGGAATACAACAAACGATTTATGGATTGATGATAAAAATAAGGTGTTTACCAGTAACGATCCATTACATCCCGGAACGGATGATTCAAGTTCTAAAGTCAATAATTCGTTTGTGGTTGAAGTGGGACTGTCTATTCGTTTTAAACAAAAATATTATACACGGCCTCATGAAAAGATCATTGTTGGAAGTAAATATCCAATCTTAAATTTCCTTTACACCAAAGCAATTCCCGGATTAAATACCCTTGCCGATTATGATCTTGCTAGAGTTACTTTAGATGATAATTTTAAATTGGGTCTTGTAGGAACGTTTGCTTACAGATTAAAAGCCGGTTATTTTTTAAGCAATCGATATGTAGAATTCATGGACTATAAACATTTTGATGGTAATCAAACATTATTGGCAAACAATGATTACTTGAATGCATTCAAATTACTCCCGTATTATACTTACAGCACAAAAAACTGGTATGCAGAAGGACATGCGGAACACCATTTCAATGGATTTATTTTCAATAAAATTCC
>JANPOX010000082.1:0-3003 GCA_031428235.1 Bacteroidia bacterium
ATTTCCGCTGCAATCAGTAATTCCGGCTATAGTAACAGTATAGGTGGTTGCATTAACCATTGTGGATGATAAATCTAAAGTGACACACATATTCGTGGATGTAGCAGTTGCTAAGGTGGGCGAACTAGTTCCGCCCGTAATAGTATAATTTGAAATGGTAGATAATTGGGTTGAAGAAATAGCTTCTCCAAAACAAACTGATATGTGTGTATTATCTATAACGTTCACTGAACTGATAGTTGGGCCAGTAAGATCAGGATTATTTGAATAGACTGAATTGATAAAGCCCGGTGTTCCACCATCTGCGTCGTTAGATGCGATCCAGTTGGCTGATTGCGAACAGCCAGCATTTAAATTAGGGCTAATTTGTTCAAGTGTCCACCCACCTAGTTTTTTGGTGGCGTCCTGATACCAGGTATCGCTATAATTTACACTGTCGATGTAAACGCCTGCAGAAGTTTTTAAATAAATATTATCTCCGGTATTATTTAAAGAGGGAAAAGAACTGACTCCTAATTTATTCATATAACCTAAAGCGGTAAACTGAGCAGTATCTGCAACAGGGCAGATAATCACATAAGAGTTTGGTGCTAGTGTGTAATTGCCCAGTGTTGCTGTAGAAGTATTGTCTGTAAATTTTAATCCGTTCAGGTTAAAAGCAGTTGAACTTCTATTATAAATTTCAATAAACTCTGCGGTTGTTAAGTTAATCACAGGACTAGGATCAGCAAATATCTCATTGATCACAAGATCCTTAAATACAGGTGTAACGGCAGTTGTATAAGTAAAAGCAGTAGTTGCTGTAGTAATGGCATTTAAGGCAATATCCTGCACGCCAGAAACAGTCAATGTATTGGTGACAGCATTTGTAAAAGGAGTGGTAAAGGATAAATGTACTAATGCAAAATTGGAAACATCTCTGGTAACGGTGTTAGGATTACCTATGGAATTATTCACTGCGTAATTAGTTATTGTTTGTGCCGAAGTGATTTCTACAGGCTCATTAAATAGAACATCCAGTTGCGTGTTGGAAAGGACAGTACTGTTTACAATGGAGGGCGGTGTAACGTCTGCAAAAATGGTAGCCACGTTAATATCATCAAACAGGTGTTTTCCGAAAAAAGTAGCTGTTGATTGCTTGATCAAAAAACCAAAAGCTGTTGAACTTGTAAAGCTTGCATCGGTGATCGTTCCTTCTGTAACATAACTTGATCCTGTTCCGGTTATATCCCTTTCTAAAGTAAAAAGGTTAGCACTGGTGCGGGTTACCCTGATTTTAATTAAATTATTGGAAGTGCTGGAAACACTGGCATTAACACCATCTATTAAAACAGTTTGAGTGCCGGCTGAACTTTTATATAATGAGATGTCATCGGAAGTATTTCCAATTCGTACAAAATACCCATTTATGGTAGTCGCACTTAAATTGGAATTATCAGACATTAAATAAGCATCCACATAATTAGCCCCTGAGGTGGCAAACTGAAGGTTGACCCAAAACTCCCAGGTACAATTACTGCTCAGGGTATTTGTGGTGCTGATATAAAAGGCCGAGTTACTCGTAGTGTTAGCTGATTTTAATTGCCCTGCATTAACAGAAAAGTCGGTCGCCGAACTAACTGTCCAGGTAGGATTGGCTGTATAGTCTCCATCGGTAAAACTCTCACTGATTTGAGCAGTTGAAAAAGAATAAAATAAAAATGATAGTATAGTAAGGTAAAAACGAGTCATTGTGAGTAATTTATAAGAAACTAAAATAAGAAATTTTTTTGATACAAAATAATTTAACAACTTTGGGTTCTTAGTATTCATCTATAATAAAATACATTTAAATATGAAAATTGCCGTAGTAGGAGCAACAGGTTTAGTTGGGACAAAAATGCTAGAAGTGTTGGCCGAAAGAAATTTCCCATTAACAGAGTTAATTCCTGTTGCTTCAGAAAGATCAGTAGGAAAAGAAATTATGTTTAAAGGGAAGCCTTATAAAGTGCATTCCATGGCTGATGCTATTGCCTCCAAACCTCAAATTGCTTTATTTTCCGCAGGAGGAAATACTTCTTTAGAGTGGGCCCCGAAATTTGCGGAAGCCGGCATAACAGTGATTGATAATTCCAGTGCCTGGCGCATGGATGCCGAAAAAAAACTAGTGGTTCCTGAAATTAATGCCCATGAATTAAAAGCAACCGATAAAATAATCGCTAATCCAAATTGCTCAACTATTCAGTTGGTAGTGGCATTAAATCCATTACACCTAAAATATAAGATTAAACGTATTGTAGTGTCTACGTACCAATCGGTAACAGGTACGGGTGTTAAAGCAGTAGATCAGTTAATGAATGAACGTGCCGGAAAAGAAGGCGAAATGGCTTATAAATATAAAATTGATTTAAATGTCATTCCCCAAATTGATGTCTTTACTGATAACGGTTACACCAAGGAAGAAATGAAAATGGTGAACGAAACCAAGAAGATCATGGGTGATGATTCGATTCGTTTAACAGCTACAACGGTGCGTATCCCAGTAATGGGAGGACACAGTGAAAGTGTGAATGTGGAATTTAAAAATGAATTTGAAGTAAAAGATATTTTCGAGCTCATGAAAAATACAAAAGGCATTATTTTAGAAGACGATATAGCTAATCACATCTACCCCATGCCAATGAATGCGCATAACAAAGATGAAGTGTTTGTTGGAAGAATAAGAAGAGACGAAACGCAACCAAAGACTTTAAATATGTGGATCGTATCAGATAACTTACGTAAAGGAGCTGCGACTAATGCGGTGCAGATTGCGGAGTATCTTGTAGAGCATAAATTAGTTTAAAATTTCACCACAAAGGCCCAGAGAACACAGAGGAAAATAATCTCTGTCAATCAGTGAGATCTGCGGGAGAATAGAAAATTTTAGGCATGAAAAAGGCCGCTGTGCCCATCCCCGTTTAAAGCACAGCAGCCTGATTGTATTGGTTTAAACTAAACAAAACCTATGATAAAGAACGTTGA
>JANPOX010000083.1:0-1667 GCA_031428235.1 Bacteroidia bacterium
TATGATAACAGGTGACCTATTTTATTTTCATTCTTTTAACGAGGGCCTATTATATAGACATTCACCTCTAGCATATTTAATTGGATTATATGCAGGTGAACTGAATATATCACAATTTTTCCAATACTTATTTAATCCCAAACTAGGAATAAGTTACGAAACATTACGGTTTCTAGAATCCAAAATTTTTGCTTTAGTAGTAGAAATAAGCAATATTGATTTTCAGATTGAAATACTGAAAAAAGAGAAGATGAATTTCAGTCTCGAAAATGAGCTGGAACGTTATGAGAAAGACCTTCAGTTGAAAGCTCTTTTGAAAAGAAGAAATATTCTAAGTACAGAACTGGATAATTTTGAAAAGGATCGATTGCGAATTCTGTCTTTTTATCAGAAGTGATATGTTTTTGCTTTTTGTGATGCCCCAAAAAGATGGCAAATCGACTTTCAAGATCCTGCAAATCCAGTAGTATAGGGGATGCATAGTTTTAGCATTTTTTTCACTAGCAGTAGGTATTTTTGTCTGCTTTATTTTATTTATTACAGTATTCAATTTTCAGCAGGGCAATGAATAAGCTCTTCAGGTATTCACTCATTCGAATTTGTTAGAAATTATTTGGACTTTAATCCCCGCCGTTTTTCTAGTGTCTATTGCAATACCTTCTTTTTCGCTTCTTTACTCATTGGACAGATTAATTAGTCCTAATGTAACTTTAAAAGTAATCGGACATCAATGGTATTGGAACTATGAGTATTCTGATCATACAGAGTTAGCTTTAGGAGAAAGTTTAATTTTTAATTCATTTTTTTATAAATGTTTTTTGCTTATATCCAATTCATTAATTGAGTACTTTTTCAAAACTTTTTGTGAATTAAAAGTATTTTTCCGTTATTGTCTAGTTGCTTTGATTTTATTGTATTTTACGGATCATATTGTTGTGTCTAATCGTAGAAATTGTTGTTTATTTAATTTATATTGTCTAATTTTTGATGAAACTTTTAGTATATTAATGTTTTGAAAAAGTAAAATTGTTTTCAACTAGCACAAGTTTGTATTTTAATTTTATAAAAGTTTATGTTTCATATAAGAAAGAATAAAAATCCTTTATTTGCGTTCGTATGTTCCCATGTAATTAATTATCCTACCCCCGTAAATCTTAATTATGTGTGGGGTTTTAGTTCGTTGGCTGGTTTAGTTTTAGCTATTCAATTTATTACTGGCATTTTTCCTGCATTGCATCATACGCCTTGTCTGGTTTTAGTTTTTAGTAGGGTAGAACATATTGTGAGAGATGCAAATAGTGGTTAGTTTTTTTGGCATATTCGTCTTAACGGAGACCTCTCCTTTTTCTTATTGTAACATATGTTCATATTTTGCGCTTTATATTTGCACATATCGTTGAGTGCCTGTTTCACTTGAGTAAATTTTTTATGGCGGCCTTACTAACAAATTTTTTATGGAGTTTCTTTTATTATTAAAATTATAAAAAGATAGATTGCTTTGCTTAACGAAGAGCTACTTTTTTGGAAATCAGTAGATAAAAAAGTTACTCCAGTATTAGAAACTAAATAAAAAAAAAAACGAATAAGCATAGTTTGCATCAATTTTTTTTTAAATAAAAAATGATTGTACATCGTCCAAATTTTTGTTTTAAAATATTATATTTAAA
>JANPOX010000084.1:0-2940 GCA_031428235.1 Bacteroidia bacterium
TTATTATATTCAGCAATGAGTTCTTTAAGTTATCAAAGTACAGTTGATCCTATTTTTGCCGGCCCACCTGTTATATTTGGAGCTCTTGGTTTGGCATTGGGTGCCAGCTCTATTGCAATTAATGTCAATTTAAGAAAAAAAAGACACGAGTTTGTCAACCTATATAATCAATAAATATTGCGGTTTCCTATTGCTTGTTTCTACTTGTGCTAATTTCTTTGCGCAGGATACCATTTTTACAAATTCACACGAATCATTATTAGTGCGTGTATTGGAAATTTCAGGTAATGAGGTGAGTTATAAAAATTATTACAATCCTGATGGAGTCATACGCAAATTAGTGAACGAAAAAATAGTAAAGATTGTTTACGAAAATGGAAAAACAGAATCACGGTTCCAAATGAAACAAAAAACCACAGGGAGTGTTCCTGCATCTGAAATGTTTGTTATTGAGGAAAAACATATCGCATTAAATAATATAGATATAAGCCACAAAGAAGCATTTAAAATAATGCTTAAAAAAGATCCACAAACAAACTCTGAAGAACTGAATGGCGCATTGATAAATGCAGAAAGTAAAAGAAACGGTCAAATAGCTTTTAACCTTATTGCTCCCATAGGTTTTGTTGGGGGTATTTATTTGGCCCGCCAGCATCGTTACAATATTCCGAGCGAAAAGTTGAAAGCAAAGGTGTATTTTATAAGTGGCATAAGTGTTTGCCTAATATCTATCATAACCGCACAAATCTACAAATCAGTAAAAAACAGAAATATTCGTAAGGCTGCTTTAATCTATAATTCTGAAATTTATTAATTATATTTATTTAAATAAATTTTATGAGAATCTTTTTGTTTTTTGTTTTAAGTACTTTTTGTTTTTTGATGGATGCGCAAGACACCATTTATAAACGTAATGGCGAAATTATTTCAGCTAAAGTACTCGAAATTAATATTAGTGAAATATCTTATAAAAGAGCTGATTTACTACAAGGCCCTTTATTTATAATCAATACAAACGAGATAGAAAAAATAAAATATGTAACAGGTACAATTGATTCTTTTTTGGTAATTCATCAAATTACAAATCCTTCAGTTATAAATAATCCGGTTGTATTAAATAATGATCAAATATATGCTGCAGAACGTAAAGGCGTTTACCTTTATCAGGGTCACCACGTTTCTGATAGAAAGGTTTTGTTTTTAGCGAAAGCAAAAAACCAGGTTTGGAAAAACACAGAAATAGAACAGAATATAATCCACTATAAACGTAACAAAACTCTTCAGTATGTAATTGGAAATGTGGGACTGGGCATTGGAGCAATGGGCTTATTTGGAAGTCTGATGGCTACTGTTTCGATCTCTAACTCAAACGATGCTTATATAATTGCTCTTATTGCCGCAGCAAGCGCAGGAATATTAGTTTCTTCTCAGGTAGTGTCATTTTCGTACAAAATAAAACGGATTAAAAACTCAGATAGGGTTGTTGAATTATATAATCAATATTCTAAATACTAAAATGCAGGATTTAACAATAACACTTATTCAAACAGCATTACACTGGGAAAATGCTGAGAAAAATTTGGAGCACTTTGATTTGAAAATCAATGAAATTAATGAGCCAACAGACATTATCGTTTTGCCTGAAATGTTTACGACCGCCTTTACGATGAGCCCTGAAAAGTTTGCAGAAGAACACGGTGGCAAAGGCCTGCAATGGATGATTCAAAAAGCAATCGACAGAAGATGCGTGGTCATTGGAAGCATTTCAGTAAAAGACAATAACCATTTTTTTAACCGCTTATATTGGGCAAAACCAGACGGAACGTACGAAATGTATGATAAACGCCATTTATTCCGTATGGGAAATGAACATCAGCATTATACAGCAGGGAGTGAAAAGTTGCTGATTAATTATAAAGGCTGGAAAATTTGTCCGCTTGTTTGTTATGATTTGAGGTTTCCTGTTTGGAGTAGAAACCGGCAAGATAACGCTTATGATCTTGCAATATATATTGCCAACTGGCCGGAAGTAAGAGCCTATCCGTGGAAACAATTATTAATTGCAAGAGCTATTGAAAATCAGGCGTATGTGGTTGGCTTAAATAGAATCGGTAATGATGGAAATAATATACCTCATTCCGGAGATTCCTGCGTCATAAATCCAAGGGGAGAAATAATCTCTTCAATACCTTCCCATGAGGATAGGATAGAAACACAGACTTTATCTTTCACTTATTTGCAGGAGTTTAAAAAAATATTTCCTGTGATGTTGGACGGAGATGAATTTGAAATTAAATAATATACTACCTATTGAGCAAGATTATATTTTGTTGTTCATGCATGTAAGTGAATGTTGCAATCTAACACCAAATTATACTTATTGTGTAACATCGTTAGCTGGAAATTATTTGCTAAACCAAACTTCACAAATATTCTTTTAAGTCCTTTTTCAATATTGTGTAAGACAAAAGTAAAAAACAGGTTTAATTTTGTTATTTGCTTTTAATACTTACATAAAACATTGCCATGAAAAAATATTTATTTTTTGTTTTATTTATTTCTTATTTAAGAAACGTAAACGCTCAACTGTATTACACCGGAACCATGTTTGAATCCTATTATGATGTTACTCCAGACACGCTCTTGAATTACGTAGTTACACCATACACCAATGAAACATTCGGATTGAATTTGTTTGATGATTCTTCAAATGATATTTTCTTTACAGCACGTGGTTCTGTTAGTTCTAGCGGATCATCTGCTTATCTGAGCGTTAATTCCCTTAATTCCAATGTGTATATTATGGTTGGAAGATTGGATTCGGTATATGTTCCGTCTGGTTCAAATTGGAATATTACTAAAGTTGCAGAACCTTTAATTGTAGCCGAACCCATTGATGTATCGACCGCTATCTGGGACAATGGTTTACTTTATTTAACT
>JANPOX010000085.1:0-15131 GCA_031428235.1 Bacteroidia bacterium
TTTAGCGGAAGTGCTTATGGTGTTTATATGAATGGTGGTACAAATAATGGCCACATAGTAAACAATAATAACTTAAGCAATTGTACAAATACCTCATTAACCTATAATATTGGAACACCAGCAAGTATTAGTAATAATACGCTGACCGGTTCAGCCAATGCGTTATATTTAAGAGGTGCAAGTACATTTACATTAGGTTCAAATATATACGGAAGTCAAACAGGAACAAGTATTCATTTAGATGGATGTACGGCTGTTAATGTTTCAAATACTACAACAAATGGTTCAACAGGCACAGCGATTTTAATTAATGCTTCTAGTAATTGTATTATTAATAACAATTCAACTTGTGGAAGAAACATTGGAATTCTATTGCAAGGAACAACAAATTCTAATAGTATATTAAATAGTAATATTGTTAGTTGTGCAACTGGTATCCAGCTATCTTCATCATCTGTTAATACTACTACAATTAATACAGTTAATTTAGTTAATACAACTAATATTAACAATTCTGGTACAAGTACAATAATCACGAATACTACATCTACAAATACATCTCCTATTATTTCAGTTAATTCAGGAGCAATTTGCTCAGGATCTTCATTTACTATGACTCCTTCAGGAGCATTAACATATAGTTATACTGGTGGGTCAGCTATTGTTTCGCCAACAATAGCAACTAGTTACAGTGTAGTAGGGGTAGATGTAAATGGATGTAAATCGGCAGTTCCCGCAGTAAGTAATGTCACAGTAAATGTTTGCGCAGTAGCTGCCGCTCTAAATTTGGATGGTGTTAATGATAGAGTAAATCTTGGTAACGGAATCACAACGGGTTTATCGGGAGGCACAAAAGTATCCCTTGAAGCATGGGTAAAGCCTACCGATTTATCTAATTCTGGTTGTATTGTAGGTAATTATAATACCGGAGTTGGTGAAATGCAATTTTTATTGAGAAGAAATTATAACAGTGAATATCAGTTTTGGATCAGTGATGCGGCAAATAACTGGTATCTTACAAATTCAGTTGCTACACCCACTTTAAATGTATGGCAACATGTTGCTGGAACTTGGGATGGAAGTGTTGTAAGTATTTATGTGAATGGAGTTTTATCAGGAACAACTTCCCCTGTAATGTCTGCATTAGGTGGAGCAAGTAATAATTCTGTATGGATTGGAGCAAATACAATAAATGAAAATTTTACAGGAAACGTCGATGAAGTCAGAATTTGGAATGTAGCTCGTACACAATGTGAAATTAATAGCTACAAAAATTGTGAAATACCAACAACGTCAATAGGATTATTAGCAAACTATCATTTCAACCAAGGCGTTGATGGAGGTTCAAATACAAGTGTAACAACATTAACAGATGCATCAGCAAGTGCCTTTACAGGAACATTAACTAATATGGCATTAACTGGCACTACATCAAACTGGGTTGCGCCAGGAGGAGTTACGTCAGGTTCAGTAACACCGGCTAACTTAGCTATCACAGTAGGTTCCACAGTAACTAACTCGGTTATTTGTACAGGTAATTCTACCACATTAAATGGTACTGGAGCAAATACATATGTTTGGACAGGAGGAGTAACAAATGCAGTAGCATTTACACCAACAGTTACAAACACATATACTGTAACAGGAACAAACACATTAACAGGATGTACAAATACAGCCGTATCATCGGTAACAGTAAATGCATTGCCAACATTAGCTATAAATGTAACTAATGCATTATGTAATGCAGGTACAGGTTCAGCAACAGTAACAGCAACAGGTGGAACAAGTCCATATACTTATTTAGCATCAAACGGAGCAACTGTATCAACACAATCTGGATTAATGGCTGACTCTTATACTTATACAGTAACAGATGCTAATGCTTGTGTTAAAGTACAAGCATTATCTATTACTCAACCAAGTGCTATTAGTTTATCTACATCAGCAAGTAATCCTACAATTTGTGCAGGAGCTTCAAGTACATTAACAGCAAATGCAACAGGAGGAACAGGAGCAATAACTTATGCTTGGGTTTCAGGACCAACAACTAATGTTAATACAGTTACTCCAACATCTACAAATGTTTATACAGTTGATGTAACAGATGCAAACAATTGTGCTAAAACATCGACAGTAGAAGTAACCGTAAATCCTTTGCCAACTATCTCTGTTAACTCTGGGGCTATTTGTGCAGGTCAATCTTTTACAATGGTGCCAACAGGAGCAAGTACTTATACGTACTCTAGCGGAACAGATGTTGTAACACCAATAGCAGATGCATCTTATTCGGTAAGCGGAACAGACGCTAATGGTTGTGTTTCTTCAGTTGATGCAGTGTCAACAGTAACTGTAAATGCTTTACCAAATGTATTAGCAGTTACAAATAATACGTTATTGTGTACAGGTGAAACAGCTACTTTATCTGTAAGCGGTGCATTTACTTATACGTGGAGTACAACTGATAACACAACTGCCATTGCTGTGTCTCCTAATGTTCAAACAACTTACACTGTTGAAGGTACAGATTCTAATGGATGCGTTAATATTACTACAATTACTCAAGATGTGAGTTTATGTACCGGTATCGCAACATTATCAAATGATGCATCAATTAATGTATATCCAAATCCAAACAATGGATTATTTGTTATAGAATTAACTACGACATCTAAAGTAACGGTTATGAATGCTTTAGGACAAGTAGTAATTACTGAAGCATTTGAAGCAGGAAAACACACTGTAAATATCAATAATGAATCTACAGGAGTTTATTTTGTGAAAGTAATGACAAATAACAAACAACAAATCATTAAAGTGATTAAAGAATAATCATATTAATTATATTTTAAGAAATCCCATCCGCCTTTGTGGATGGGATTTTTTTATCATTCTATTTCCAATGAAACTGCTTTTCCAATACTTTCGTCCTATATTCAAAAATATATTCTATACGTTTTCTAATAAATAGCCTGTGAGCAATGGTTCCTAAAAAGCCAAAAGGCAGCACATAATTGACTTCGTCATGCATTTCAACTCCAGTGCCTGTTTTTATAAAAGAATGTTTGTGATGCCATAATTTATAAGGACCAAAACGTTGTTCATCAATAAAATAATCACCTTCTTTTACATGAGTTATTTCAGTCATCCATTTCATAGGAATTCCCAGTAAAGGTTTAATGATGTAGGTAATCAGTTGTCCCGGATACATTTTTTCTCCATCCTTTTTATCTGAGGTAATCACAAATCCCATATCGGGTGGTGTAATCTTGGCTAAGTTATTTGGTGAAGAAAAAAAAATCCAGGCCTCGTCTAATGTTATTGGCAAATGTTGAATGCTTTTAATGGAATAGAAGTTCATAAGCTATATATTTGTTATACAATTGAAACAATTAATTGAGTGTAATGTTTGAGGAATTTATATCTAAATTAAAAATAAAACTTCAACAACCGCTTCCTGGTGAAAAAGCGCAGTTTGAGATGGCGCATGTAAAGCGGGAAAAGGTTTTACCCCAATCCTCCGAATCAAAAAACTATCGCCCGAGCGCCGTATTAATTCTTTTATACCCGAACGAACATAAGGAAACAATACTTTTACTTATCGAACGTGTAACCTATGATGGTTACCATAGCGGACAAATTGCCCTTCCCGGCGGGAAAGCAGAACCAACGGATGCTGACCTCGAAGCTACAGCTATGAGAGAATTTTTTGAAGAGACCGGTTCTGATAAAACTCCTAAAGTGATTGGCAAATTAACACCGGTGTATATTCCGGTTAGTAAATTTATGGTACAACCTTACGTGGCTTTTTTGCCAGAACGACCACAATTTAATATTCATGCCAGGGAAGTACAACAATTGATTGAGTGGCCTTTTACAAATTTTATTGATGCAGAAACTGTTAAGCAAACTACTATTGAACCCATGCCCGGGCTGAAATTACACACGCCTTATTTTGATGTACAAGATAAAATTTTGTGGGGCGCCACGGCTATGATTATGAATGAACTGAAATGGGTAGTGAATAGCTAAGTCGTTTTTTATGATAAAAAAACCCGGAACTTAAAAAGCACCGGGGTTTTTGATTTGGAACGAATTCTGTTAATTAAAATGTGTTGTGATAAATGTGATCAACTGCTCATCGCTCATTTTATTGGATGTGCTATCGCTTGAGTGGGCATTTTTATACTGTGCTGTATCAGTAAGAAACTTCATAAACTCTTCCTGAATCTGGCCTGTTCCTGTTACATGTACTTCATCGATATTGGGCATTTTGCTTGCAATCTCTTTAAAGAATTTATGCGTTAAGGCAATCTCCTGATGATTGGAAGCGCTCTCATTCGAATTGCTATCGGCACCCGGATTTTTTACGTGCCCAAGGATCACAAACTCACCTGTTTCAATATTTTCTCTGCCTGTAATGGTTGCATGATGTGTGTCCATCCATACACCAAATTGTTTTTTGCTTTTTTCTGACATGTCTTTACGTTTTTTTAAAGGTAGACAATATAAGCAGGGAACCAATTTTTTTGGGATACATTGTGATATGGTTATGAGAAGCTTTTTATAAGCGATCTACATTATACACCCTATTTTTTGATGTGCAGGATAAATTCTGTGAGGCGCCACTGCCATGACCATGAATGAATTAAAGTGGGTTGATCAATGGGTAGTATCATTTGGATTAAGCCCATTAATCTGAAAATTTAGTTCAACACCGTAATAGATCCTTTTGTTTTAGTTTCTGAAGAACTACATTCGTTTGTGTAATTTAGCGTATAAAAATAGGTGCCATCTGTGCAATTCTTCCCATTAAATACGCCATCACTCTTTTCAGTTTTAAATTTTTCTGAACCCCAACGATCAAATACTGTAAAAGTTACCTGTGTAAAACTGTATTTACTTAAATCTATAACATCATTTATACCATCGTTATTTGGAGTGATAATATTAGGGAATAACTCATTCAAATTTGTATAGTATTGTTTAAGCTCAAACGTTTGTTTGCTATCACATCCACCATTGTTAGTGGTAACTTCAAATATTCCCTCGCTTTGTACTAATACAGTATTTGTAATTGCCCCTGTATTCCAATTAAACGTTACAGGTTCATTTGTTTCAGCTGTAAGTAAAGTTGACCCATCATCGCAAAGTTTAGGATTACCAGTAATTATAAGATTACTTGGGTTTACAATTTTAATGATGCTTTTTACGGTATCGGTTTTATTACACGTATTTGTATCACTAGCTACAAGGTAAACTTCATATTCTCCTATAGCTGTATAAATATGCGTTGCGTTCTGCTGACTACTAACTGGACTTCCATCACCAAAATCCCAACTAACAGTTCCTGTGTTTGAAAAACTATTAAAATTTGCATTATATGGAACACAACCTTTTATTTCAGGACCATAACTACTTGTTGTTTTTATAAAACTCTGCAAATCTATTTTTACAAATGCGTCATTATAGTAAGTTGTATCTATTGAAGGATAGTTTGTTTGAAAAGCACCAGGGGTTGTTGGAATATCACCTTTATTAATACAAAGGCCTTGGTATAAAACACCTTTATCACTAAAATAGGAAGTTCCCCCATCAGTATGCTCATCATGTTCGCCTCCAAAATAAGAACCGAAAACTAAAGAGAGCATATTTGTATTAAACATAGCAATGTACAAATCTGAACCTTTGTTATAGTCTTGAAATTTATTGGAAGTAACTGGTAGATTATTAGTATTTGCAAAACCAGCAATGTAAATATTTTGACAACTATCTACTTTAAAAGCTGTGTATTGTAAAAACTGTTGTGTGCCAAATTTTGTTTGGTAAACAATTGTGGATAAATTTGAATTTAGTTTGAATATGGTGCAACGTCCGTTAGGATTATTATATAAACCAGATGTAGCAGAAAAGGATGTAGAACTTGAGGTATAACCACAAACATAAATATCATTATTGATATCAATATCTAGCAAATAAGCATAATCATTTGCGGCTGAGCCAATAAAGGTTGAGGTAATGATATTAGAACCCAGTGAATTTAAATGTAAAACATACATATCTGCATTTGCTTTTTTTATTGTACTAACTACACCTGAAGTTACAGGAAAATTAGAGCTTAAAGTGGTGCCGCAAATTATTAACTCGTTGCCATTTACTAATCTAGAGTACACCGCATTTTCATTACTTGCACCGCCAAAAAAAGTACTGTAAATTAAAACACTTAAATTGGAACTTAACTTAAAAGCTACATTGTCGATTCCTGGTTGTTTATTAGCTTGAAAAGCACCACTAGTAACTGGGAAATTGCTTGAAACACAAGAGCTAGTGACGTAAACATTTCCACTTGTATCAATTTCCATATTTCCTGTAAACTCTTGACCTAAAATAGACGATCCTGTGTTTCCGGTAAAGTTGTTTATACCTTCACTACTTGACCCTCCGATATATGTAGAAGCAATCAAGTTAGATCCTGTTAAATTCAGCTTAGATATAAAAAAGTCAGCGGTATTATTATTTATTGGATCGTTATAGCTTGTATCATAAGCATTTGTCGTAACCGGGTAATCATCTGAAAAGGTTTTTCCAAAAACAGTAATATCAGTATTTGTAACTATTACATTTTGTATCAAATCAATCTTACTACCTCCCAAGTAGGTTGAAAATACTTTAGTGGCTCCATTGGCATCATATTTTGTAATTGTATTATCATATAATGAATCAAAAGAAATTTGGAAAGCCCCAATGGTTGTAGGATAACCAATTATTGAACGGCCGGGAACATATATATTTCCTAGTTTGTCATGACTTGCACCCAAACAAGTACTCAAAACGGTACTATTACTATAACTACATACAATTATGGTTGGGTTAATAATTAATTCGTAATTAGTATTGTACCCATTTGGTAAATTATAGCCTACGGTATTTTTTGTTTTTAAATCATAATAACACTTTACTTCAATTTTTCTTCCTTTTATAATTTGGTAAGCATATGGTTTTTGCTCAATAACATTACCAATGCTGGTTTCAACAACAAGATTGCCATCTTTTATTAAGAGGCTATTAACGTGTTTATAGTTTAGTTCAACCTCGTTAATGTTGCCATTTGGTTTAACAATTAAATCATACTTAATTCCAACATTATTGGAGTATAATTTCAAATCAATATTATTGTAGACATTAGTAAACAAGAGTTCTTCATAGGCATTTACATTGACCGCCCATTTAGTTTTATCATTCCCTAAAAAATAATTATAATATTCTGTTAAAGGGCTTAATTTTGTTATGTTTAAAAAGGATGCATTATTAAAAACAACTTTATAGCTATGTCCTTTAACACGTTGCTTATTACCTAAATAAGTTCCGTTTTCATTAACTTTTTGACCATGTTGCGCTTCAAATGATTTGTGCAGGTCATTGCCATCATAAATACAAACATTAAAACCATCGCTGTTTACAAAAAACTTGGTGGTTTTATAATCAGCCCCAAATAATACATTTTTGGGCCACTGATTTTTATTTTCTTTAAAAATAATACCAGTGTTAGCACTACTGGTTATTTGAATAATAATTGAAAAAAGAAGAATGTAAAATTTTCCCATAATTTTTTATTAGTACCTAAAGATAATACAAATCTACCCCATTTGTTTTTTATTTGAAACAAGTGGTTGTATTCACTTTATATCTGGTAGGTTTTTAAAGAAATCTGGTATCCCAATTGAGTTATATATTAGCTTAAAATACACAGTTACTCGGTGTTCTTGGGAAAGGAATCACATCACGAACATTGGCCATACTATTATAAATAACGCATAAGCAGAAGTATCTGATATATCGCACGCCATTTTGAAGCTAACTAAAACAGTCGAAAAGATCTTGGAACAATTACGTCAGAAAGCTGCTAAGAAAGCGTCTGCAAAAAAAAGCTACACGAAGGCGAAGAAATAATCGCTATCGATCTCCTGATGTCAGGAAAATGTTGTCAGTTCGAGCGGAGTCGAGAACCCTTCTCGATACACATTTGCAAAGAGCAGGCAAATGTACTCGAAGTGACAAACGAGGCGTTTACTTGTTTTTAGGCATTTTATACCCAATTTGCTTTCGTGGTTTAACAGTTTCTTTTTTGTCTGTTAGTTCATCGATATACTGAAAAACAACTTCGATGTTTTTTGTATTATTATCAGTTTTCTTTTCTAATTTTTCTATGGCCAAACGTATTTCTGTGTTGTCAAGCAACATCTGTCTGATACGTGTAAAAACTCTAATGATTTGAATATTCACCTGAATGGCTTTTGCACTATTCAAAACGCTTGAAAGCATTGCTACGCCTTGTTCAGTAAAAACATAAGGGAGAAATTTACTATGTTCTCCTCTCTTTAAGGTGCCAAATTGGCACCTTAAAGAATCTTCCTCTTCCTTGGTTAATTCCATCATAAAATCCTCAGGGAAACGTTCTATATTTCTTTTGACCTGACGTTTTAATTGTTTTGTTTCAATTTGATATAGTTCAGCTAAATCTCTATCCAGCATTACTTTTTGCCCGCGAACAATGTATATCTTGTCCATGACCACTTCATCTAAAATAATAATTGAATTCTCTGCCTTTGTCATCTCCTCTGATATTTAAAATCAAAGTTAAATCAATGCCATCGCATATCGTTGCTACGAAATATAGCATTTATGAAAAAATGTGACTACTAGAAAAAGTAAGTAAATGTCAGAACGCCCTTCGACTCCGCTCAGGGTGACAGCTAGATGTGACAAAACTTGATAAGGTTTATTTATTTGGATTGGAGGTCACAAACTGTGACCTCCAATCCTCATTTCTTCTCTCTTATTATTCATGGTGCCAATTTGGTACCTTGAATGATTTTCTCTCTAATCTCAGTGTTCTCATAAAACTCTATGCCTCTGTGTTGAAATATTAAAACTCACAGTTGTTCGGAGTTCTAGGAAATGCAATCACATCACGAATATTAGTCATACCCGTTACAAATAACACCAAACGCTCAAAACCTAAACCAAAGCCTGCATGCGGACAAGCACCAAATCGGCGCGTATCCAAATACCAACTCATTTCATCAACGGGAATATGCATATCTTTCATACGGCTTACCAGTTTTTCCAAACGCTCTTCACGCTGAGAACCACCAATGATCTCGCCAATTCCTGGGAATAAAATATCCATCGCGGCAACTGTTTTACCGTCTTCGTTCATACGCATGTAAAAAGATTTGATGTCTTTCGGATAATCCGTTAAGATAACTGGCTTTTTAAAATGTTTTTCTACAAGATAACGCTCGTGTTCACTTTGAAGATCAGCACCCCAGCCATCAATAATGTATTGGAATTTCTTTTTCTTGTTGTGATTGGATTCACGAAGAATATCGATTGCTTCAGTGTATGTAATTTTTGCGAACTCATTCCCTAAACAGAAATTTAATTTTTCTAATAAATTTAATTCGCTGCGTTCTGTTTGTGGTTTTTTTTCTTCTTCATCTAACAAACGTTGCGATAAAAATTCAATATCTTCTTTGTTTTTATCCAAAGCAAAAGTGATCACATACTTCAGCATTTCTTCCGCTAAGGCCATGTTATCTTTCAAATCATAAAAAGCCATTTCCGGTTCAATCATCCAGAACTCCGCTAAGTGACGGGTGGTATTTGAATTTTCAGCCCGAAACGTTGGCCCAAAAGTATAAACATCACTAAAAGCCATGGCAGCTAATTCGCCTTCCAATTGCCCTGATACTGTTAGGTTAGTTGATTTCCCAAAGAAGTCCTGCTTGTAATCTATTTCACCTGTTTCGTTTAATGGCGGGTTTTTAGGATCTAACGTCGATACACGAAACATTTCTCCGGCTCCTTCTGCATCGCTGCTTGTGATAATAGGCGTGTGCATATATACAAAACCTTTATCATTAAAAAATTTATGAATAGCGTAAGCTAAAGTATGACGCACCCTGAATATGGCGCCAAACGTATTAGTACGAAAACGTAAATGGGCAATCTCTCTTAAATATTCTAAAGAATGTGCCTTTGGTTGTAAAGGATAAGAATTTGGTTTGGTAACATCTGATTCAGCATCACCATATATTTCTATTTCAGACACTACTATCTCCACTGTTTGGCCTTTACCTTGTGAAGCAATTAGTTTTCCTGTTACGCCAATACAAGAGCCTGGAGTAATGCGTTTAAGTGTTTCAGGATTTGTAGTTTCAAAATTAACAACCGCCTGGATATTATTGATGCTTGAACCATCATTGATGGCAATAAAAGAATTGTTACGAAATGTACGCACCCAACCTTTTACATTTACTGTTTGGTCTGTTTGGGTTCCTTTTAATAATTCTTTGATTTTTGTGCGCGTGGTCATAGCTTATTATTTGAGGATGTGAAGATAAAGAAATTTTGAATTTAAAGACAGTTTTCCCGCAGATTTCGCTGATATTCGCAGACTACCATTCCGCGCTCATCTCCGCGATCTGCGGGAGATTTGTATAATTCTAACAAAAAACAAGCATTTAAAGTTATATCTTTGCACTAAATTAATTACCATGGAAAACGACATAGAAGTACCTTACACGATATATATAGAAGCCACTCCCAATCCGGCTTCCATGAAATTTGTTGCCAATAAAGTGTTGATCAAAGAGAAAGGCGCAACGGCTGAGTACAAAAATATTTCTGAAACTCAAACAGCACCAATTGCAAAACAGTTATTCCAATTCCCTTTTGTGAAAACGGTTTTTATTGCAACCAATTATATTACCGTTACCAAAACAGATAATGTAGAGTGGGATGACATCAGTCTTGAGCTACGCATTTTTTTAAATGACTATTTAAACAAGGGCAATTTAATTGTAACTTCTTTACCCCAGCAGGAAGTAGCCATTGACAATACCTTTACTGAAAAGAAAATTATCAATACACAGCATGTTGCCGCTAAAGATGAAGTAGAAGCAAAGATCATTGAGATATTGGATCAATACATTCGTCCGGCAGTAGAATCAGACGGAGGCATGATCACTTTCAAAGAATTAAAAGACGGAGTTGTAACCGTGCAAATGCGCGGCGCTTGTAGCGGTTGCCCAAGCAGCACCATGACATTAAAAGCAGGCATTGAAGCGTTATTAAAACGGTTGTTGCCGGATGCTGTGAAAGAGGTGGTGAGTGAGGCAATGTAATTTTTGTCACCCTGAACTTGTTTCAGGGTCTCATGAGATGCTGCTTCTCGACTCCGCTCGAAGTGACATTTCAGTATGACGCTTATTTATCTGCGTATGCAATACTCAGCACACTGATCTTTATTCCTGCAATGCTTTGTAATAATTGGCAGCAAGCTTCAATAGTGGCGCCGGTGGTAATTACATCATCTACCAAAACGACATGTTTATTTTCAAATGTTTCGGGGACGATAAGTTCAAATACATCTTCTACATTTTCCCAGCGTTCGTATTTGCTTTTTTTAGTTTGTGTTTCGGTAAATTCTTTTCGTTGTAAAACACTTGTATTTAATGGGGTTTTCAATCCTTCCGATAAACCTTTGGCAAATTCTTCACTTTGGTTAAAGCCACGCATCTTAAACTTTTTAGAATGTAAAGGAACCGGAATTATATAATCTGATTTGCTGATAACAGGATCTGTTTTCAAATCTTCCGCATACCATTTTCCAACCAATACCGCCAGATCTTTATTACTTTTGTATTTGATGTTATGCAGTATTTTTTGAATGCTTCCTTTTTTTTGAAACAAATAAAAACTGCTCGCAAGTAGTAAAGGTGTTCTTCCATAAAACAATGTATCTACAGGATTTCGTTGTTGACGATGAAAATTCGTTTTCGGTAAATTGGTGTAGCAGTAATTGCAAACCTGGTCTTCATGTTTAAACAATGAATTTCCGCAGGCTACACAATTACGCGGATAGATTAATGAAATGAAATCCTGCAACATATCGCTATTAATTTATCTTACAATGAAGACCTTTTCGGTATGCATTAGTTTTTGCCCGGATTTAATAAGAATAGTGTACACACCATTTGGCAATGCTGAAACATTAATGGTTTCAACTGCTGCTGAATGAAGCACCAGCTCTCCCAAAAGATTGACAACATCTATCCCATCAAAATTAGTAGCAGCCGTTTTAATATGTATAAATTGATTCCCGGGATTTGGATAAATCTGAAAGGTGTTGCTTTCCACATAGGCAGTCACATTGGTTGTAAGAGCATTGCAGGACAATTTTGAACCACTGCCGTTTCTTACCTCTGCCGGGATGGTTCCTGTATTGTATGTATTTGGAATGCCAATCACAGGCCAGTTGTTGCCGGCTAAAAATCCGGGTTGTGTTGTAAAACAGTAGCTTACTTCTGTTAAACTGGTTGTTCCGGCAGGCGTTATCGTGCCCTGTTTTTTATTGCCATATTCAAAGTGGCCTGTACCTGCCATTATATACTGGCCTATGGAAATGTTTGTGATTTCATTACCCACATAAACCTGCCCGTTAGACGGCTGTGCAGAATTCATATAGATACCATAATTTTGTGCCCGGTTTCTGAAAAAATTATTATCGGGGCCATTGATCCCATGTGAATTATCTACAACAATTTGCTGGCAGATATTGCCTTCAAATAAATTGGCGAATACATAATTTCCATGCAGCACCAGATCTCCTGCAGCATTTGTTGGGAAAGAGGTCCAATAAGCATTAATGGAATAATTATAGTCTGTTACATTTCCATTAACTCCTGCCTGACACAACACAGAATGACGCAGGTGGTCAAAAATGTTGTTTTCTATTTTATTATCGCAGGATCCCATTTGTATATTAATGCCATAACCTCGTCCACCTCCGCCATAATCATAGGCATCATGAAAATAAGAACCAGATATCTGGCAGTTAAAGGATTGGTCAAGTGTGATGTGTGAAAAGAAACAACTATCCACTTCAATGCCTTCTGCAAAACAATTATAAGCATAAGACATTTGAACCGTTGCAATCTGATCCACACTTGAATTACTTCTGGTGATATGCATACATTTTAAACCGGCATTCTGAATAGGGCTTACTTTATAAATTGAAATCGTATCAATTAAAGCATAGTCTTTTCGTAATTCATGGTTTAATTTTAAAGTATCTGCATTAACAGCAGTTATTTTAAAAAACTGTCCCACACTATTGTAGGCCCAGTCATTATTCACTAGAGTGGCGGCATGTTGTTTCACGGCAATAAAATCATTAACGTTTATAACAGCAGTGGGAGTATTGGCACTTGATTTTAAAAATCGGTCATAACGATTGGCGGTTTGGGTAATGCTATAGGTAGTAGTCGTATTAATAGTCCCCTGTAAATTAACACAGGTTGCGGCTGTCTTAAAAATTAAATGCGTATTAGCACCCACGCCTTCCAACTTAACATTATCTTTTAAATTAATCGTATTTGTAAATGTATAAATACCAGTTGGGAAAAAAATCGTGTAAGATTGGTTTGTAACTGTACATTGGCTGATGACTGAAAGGTAAATATTATCACTGGGAATTACCCCTGTAACGTCTGCACCGGCTGTTTGCATATTTAAGGTAGTCGTATATGCCGGCAAGGGTTCTATCAAGCCTGAGTGTTTCCAGTCATATACCCTGTTGACGGGGATTGTTTGCGCAGCCAACTGGTTGCATACTAAAAACGAAGCAACAGCGATAAGTGTTTTAATTTTAATCATTTTCTGGAGTTTTATACTATTATTTATAATTTACCCGCCAGAGTACAGCTTAATTTATACTTGTTTATTTTTCCGTTGAGATTAAATAATTCCACATACACCACATAAATTCCTATTGGCGCTTTTTCATTATCATCATTGATTCCATTCCAGCTAATCACACCTTCAGTTGATAATTGTTCGTTACGCACCAAATGCCTTACCTGCCTGCCCCTGCTATCGTATATAAAAACATTAGCGGCTTTTCCCGGTTCATCCAGTTTAAAACTGATATTTAGTACATCATTATAGCCATCATTATCCGGAGAAAATAAAGGATTCGGAATTGACACACCGCTTCCGCCATCTGCCTTTAAATATTGCGAGTTGCGATAGGCAGGAGTAGCAAAGCCAACGCCTTCAGAAGCGCTGTTCCAATTAGTTTTGTCATCCGTTGGCCTGTTAAAATCGATTCGTTCTAATGATACGCCTTTGGTGCTTATCAATAAAGGAAAATGCATTTTACTGGTATATTTAAAATTATCAATTACGGTGAATGAGGCATCACTTAATGTTATCACATCATCATCAGTATTCATACTTGGCAGGTCTGCAATATCTAAAAATCCTTTAGGGTTTGGCGTACCGTATTGTTGTTTTATGGCGGCACCGTTTTCACTGATTACCAAATAATTTTCAGGAAACAACAAATATCCTTCATCGGTAATTGTTTTTGTATCTGTTAAAGTACCCGTTAATGTATCCATGGATCCAATGCGTAAATCTTTTAAATTAATGGTTTTCTTACTTCTGTTGTATAGTTCCACAAAATCATAGCCCCCCGTATTCGGATCAAATAAAATTTCATTGATCACGACATCATTTGGTGCTGCAGGCTCCGGTAAGGCAAATGCAGCTGAACCATTAATTAATGGATTTCCTACGCAATCTGTTACACCACTTAATACTGTTACGTTGTAAATAATTCCGACTTGTAAAGAAGAAGATATTTTTAAAATCACCTTTTTGAAATTGGGCGCAATTGCTTTTACAAAAGTTGGGGTTGTTAATCCATTATCAAAGGTGTAATTTAATGGATTTGATAAAGTAATGCTATCTAAAGGCTCAGTAAATATAACCGCAATCGTGTCAGCAGTAATCACAACAACTCTTTCAACGGCGGGCGATGATAGATCCGGGTTAGAAGCAGCTACTGAATTAGGATAGGCAGGTGTTCCACCGTTAGGGTGAGTGCTTGCATGCCAGTTACTTTGTCCGGCGCATGGGTTATTGGCATCTATTTGTTCAAGGCTCCAGCCTCCATCACTTTTATTGGCATCGTTATACCAGCTCGATGAATAAGATACAGAACTGATCACAACATCGTTAGTGTCACGGAGTGTTAGGGTAGTTCCATCGTTCAGTAAAGA
>JANPOX010000086.1:0-3989 GCA_031428235.1 Bacteroidia bacterium
TTTTATAACCAGCGACGCAAACAGGTGATGGATGCAAAACCAAACGAAGCACATACGTTGGTTGCGGAATTACAAAAGCATTTTGATGTACAGGTAATCACACAAAATATAGATGATTTGCATGAACGTGCAGGAAGCAAACATGTATTGCATCTGCATGGTGAGATCATGAAAGGACGGAGTACTGTAAAAGAAGATCTGGTATTTCCCTTAAAACATTGGGAAATAAAATCGGGAGATGTATGTGAAGTGGGTTCCCAGGTTAGGCCGCATATAGTTTGGTTTGGGGAAGCTGTTCCTGAAATGGACAAAGCTACGGCTCTAGCCGAACAAGCAGATATATTTGTGACGATTGGAACTTCTTTAAATGTGTACCCAGCAGCAAATTTAATTCATGTCGTAAAAAGTAATATTCCAAAATATCTCATTGATCCGGGAGATTTTAACCTGGATTATATAAAAAACCTGAAGGTTATTAAAGCAACTGCTGTTGAAGGAATGAAAGTGCTTGTAAAAGCATTGAAAGACCAGGAATAAAATTCATTAATCGTATTATTAAATTATTCAATGAGTAACCCATCAAATATTGTTTGTCCTAACTGTAAGCATGAATTTCCAATTGGAAATGCCTTGACGCAGCAAATTGAAACGGATATCCGAAATAAATATCTAAAAGTTTATAACGAGGATAAACAAAAGCTTGAGCATCAAAAAGACCAGTTAAATAAATTGATGGAGCAGGCAAAAACGGATGCCGAAAACCAGGAAAAAATTATTGACGAAAAAGTAAAATTGCAAAAAGCAGTTCTGGAACAGGATGCCATTAAAAAGGCAGCTTCTGAGATGCAATTGCAAATGGAAATGCTGAACAAAGAACTAAAAGAAAAAGAAACTAAATTAAAAGATAGTCAGGCAAAAGAATTACAGTTTTTATTGAAGGAAAAAGAGTTGAAAGAAAAAGAATCACAATTCGAATTAACCCTTCAACAAAAATTACAAGCCGAAAGAGAATTACTTTCTGAACAGATCAAAAAACAGGAACTGGAGAAAAATTCTATCAAGGAAAAAGATCACCAGTTGCAATTAATGGAACTCAAAAAACAACTGGAAGATCAAAAGAAGCTTACGGAAGAGATGGTGCGTAAGCAGGGTCAAGGTTCTATGCAAATGCAGGGAGAAGTGCAGGAACTGGTACTCGAAGAATTATTGAGAGGCATGTTTCCGTTTGATTCGATAGATGGAGTAGGGAAGGGAGTAAAAGGAGCGGACGCTATTCATACAATTCGAAATCCATTAGGACAGGTCTGTGGAAAGATCATCTATGAAAGCAAAAATACCAAAGCTTTTGGTGGCGACTGGATAGACAAGTTAAAACATGACATGCGATCTACTCAGGCAGATGTGGCTGTAATTGTTACTGAAACTATGCCAAAGGAAATGGAGCGTTTCGGAATGAAAGACGGTGTGTGGGTTTGCAGTTTCACTGAAATAAAATCTTTATCCTTTGTTTTGCGTGATACTTTAATAAAAATTTATGCGGCTCAATCGAGCCAGGAAAATAAAGGTGATAAAATGAGTATGCTGTATTCTTACTTAACCGGTACGGAATTCAGACAACAAATTGAAGCCATTGTTGAAGGCTTCACCGAACTTCAGTTCGGGATCCAACGCGAAAAAAATGCCATGCAAAAAATCTGGAAAGAGCGCGAAAAACAATTGGAAAAAGTTTTATTGAATACCACAAACTTTTATGGCTCAGTAAAAGGTATTGCCGGAAATGCTATTGGTGATATTAAATTACTGGAACTTGGAGAAGATAAAGAATAGTATTTAATATTTTTTTTCAAGAACTTCTTAATCAATTTTTATCTAAAAAAAATTAATCTGAAAGTTCCATTTGGTAAAGATCTAAACCTTTTGCCCAATGATCTTTCTCAACACAAACCGTTTTAAAGCCATACTTCTCAAAAAAAGAAAACGTATGCTGAGTGGTACCTAAAGCAATTTTAACGCCAGGGTAAATTTCTTTAGATTGTTGTATACGGAATAATAATAATTCTTTTCCTAAACCTTCTTTGTGATTCTTTAAATCTACCATTCCCCAGGTCATAATCACATGAGGCGAGTTGGTGTATTTTGTAGGCTCGTTGAGCGCAATGCCACCACAACCAACAATTTTTTCATCTTTTAAAACAACGGAATAGCTTTTTAAAAATACATCTTTTTCGAGAAACGCATTGAATAAGGGAAGTTCTTCTTCAGCAAAGTATAAAGGCATATTACTTTTGAAAATCTCAATTAGCCTGTTTTTATATTCAGGTAAATAGGGCTTAATGGTTATCAATTACCTTTGGAACTTTAAAGTAATCAGAATCTTTTTTAGGAGCATTCTTCAACGCTTCTTTTTGATTCACAGTATCTTTTGGCTCATCTTCACGCAATACATTTATTTCATCAGTCATGTATATTAATGGTTCAACGCCATCAGTATCCATTTCGTTAAGCTTATCCACAAAAGCCAGCATGCGGTTCATGTCATTCAGGATTTCGACTTTGCCTTCTTCAGTAAATTCAAGTCGTGCCAAATGTGCCACTTCCTCTACTGTTTTAATATCAATTTTTTGTGCCATTGTATTCGTTTAATGTATCGCTGATTAATTTAAAAACCCTTTCACGCAAATCTACTAAATTATCTTCAGTCATGCCTTTGGTTTCAATAGGCTCCAGCACTACCGTTTTTGCAATTCCAAAGCATCCATGACTTTTAAAGTAACCGCCGTTCTGCAATAATTTCCAGTTGTTGAGGTTTACAACAGGAACAATGGGCACCTGTTTTTCGATGGCTAATTTAAAAGCGCCATTCTTAAAGGGCTTTAACACTCCGAAACTTGAAATAGTGCCTTCCGGGAAAATAACCATGCTGCGGCCCTTGTCAATCTCTTCTCCTGCGCGCACTAAAGCTTTATGAGGATCTATCCTGCTTTTTCGGTTTACCGGAATGTCCATACCTTTAAAAAAAGTTTTGAATAAAGGTGCTTTCATGAGTTCTGCTTTTCCCATATAAATGGCCAGATGATCAATATAAAAAGTGCTGAGTACAATATCAAGGTAAGAAGTGTGATTGCCAACAAACACGCATGGCTGCGGCATTTTTTTTGATTTTGATTTGTAAATGATCACAGGGATGATACCGGACAGATAAGCAATGCAGCCTGACCAAAAACGCTTTACTTTAAAAGCAGCATTTAATCGCTGCGTTTTGATGGTAAAATAAAACAGCGGATAAAGAATGATAAGTGTTAAAACAAATTCAAAGAAAAACCAGGTTTTCCAGATTGGGGCGAATATAAATTTGATTGTTTTCAAGGGCGCTAAGATACAAAAAATGATGCAAATACATACGGAAATACGCATGTGCGTGTCTTGGCAAGAATTGAATATATTGTGTATTTTTACGCATACTCTATTTTATTTTGCAAGCACCAACTGATATAAAGCTAACGAATGCCGGAAAAAAATTCGGACGTGAATGGATCTTCCGAAATGTGAACCTGGAAATTGCACCAGGCGAAAAAATAGTGATCCTGGGATTGAATGGTTCCGGAAAATCTACCTTACTGCAAGCTATGACAGGTTACCTCGCATTAAATGAAGGCGGCATCTCTTACACAAACGGCCAGCAAAAAACAGACGATGAACAGCTGTATAAGCTAATAAGCCTTGCTTCTCCTTACCTGGAACTGGTGGAAGATTTTACTCTGCAGGAACAAATAGAGCATGCTTCTCTTTACAAACCATTTTTAAAAACATTAAGCATTGCAGAGGTGGTTGAATTATCAGGCCTTTCGGAGCATAAAGACAAATACATCAAATTATTTTCAAGTGGAATGAAGCAGAGGCTGAAACTAACTTTGGCAATTTTAGCCGACACGCCTGTTTTATTTTTAGATGAGCCAACTACTAATTTAGATGCAACGGTTATACAGTGG
>JANPOX010000087.1:0-1757 GCA_031428235.1 Bacteroidia bacterium
TTTCTTTTTCAAATAAAATAAATCGCCCATGTTTACATAAACCAATGCCTCGTCCTGCAAATCATTATAATGTTTGGTTAAAACCAATGCCTGCTCAAAATACGATTGCGCTTCCTTAAATTTATTTCGATTCATTTGAATTACACCCAAATTTATAAGAGTAGAGGGTATTCCTATGGTGTCATTGGCTTCCCGTTTAAGTTGTAAGGATTTTTCATAATTTTCAATAGCCTCATCATACTTATTTGTTTCTTCTTTAATAGTTCCAATATTATTATAACAATGCGAAAGGCCAATTTTATCGTCGATTATTTCATCAATAGCAATTGATTTTCTAAAATAACTTTCGGCTTTATCATACATTTTTTGGCGTTGATAAATGGTGCCGATGTTATTATAAGTGGATGATAATTGTTTTTGATAAACACGTTTCTCCTTGCCGTTTTTAAGTTGCTCATCTTCTAGTAATTTAACTGCAGTTAAATAATACGTAAGCGCCTTTGTGTTATTTCCTTGATAATAATAAATACTACCAACATTATTATTTGCTGCTGCTTGTCCTCTTATATAATTTGTTTTAACAGATAAAGCCAATGCTTCTTCGGCAATAATTAATGCGGTATCATTATTACTCTCATTTATAGAATAAAAAAGTTCGTTTAATAAATTTATTTTTTGAGTGTCTGAACTTGCAGCTTTAATTTTTATTTGAAGTTCTTGGGCAGAAAAGCGTTGAGCAGAAACTGCAACGTAACATAAAAATAAAATAAAACTAACAAAGATTTTCACGTACTAAATTTATATTAAGGTAATTTTAACGCAAAAAACTAAGGTGTTGTCATACTTGCATTTAATGTTGCCGGAGCGCTCGTGTTTAAATTTGCAATAACCATATTACTAATAACAACTTTACGTGTAGAAGCAGTAGGTAGTGTAATTACTGCATTTCCTGCATCACCTAAATAAGTTGTTGCGCCAATTTGCAAAGCTACCATACACTCATTGTTTGCAATAGGAAACAAACTTTGTGATTGAGGATAAGAGCCTGCCGCTGGTTGAAAGTTAAATGAAACCGAACAAGAATCTCCTGCCGCTGAGCGCCCAATAATGCTCCATGAATTATTCCAATTGCCTCCAAAAACAGCACAGGTATAGGTTGTTCCATTTACTTGAAAATAATTTCCTGATGGTGGTGGAGGTGAAGTTGTACTTCCAGAAGTTGTTGAGCCCGATGTTGTTGCAGAAGTTGAAGAACCCGTTGTAGATGTTGTTGCAATGGTTGTTCCCGTTGTGCCTGCTGTTGTATTGTCAGGATTGTTTCCTGTACCTTGTTCATCAGCAAAGCCAACGCGCAAAGCACCCTCATCTTCCTTTTTACATGCAAAAATAAGTAGCACGGCAAGCGCCATAAAACTTAAACTTAGAAACAATTTCTTTTTCATGTAAAGTAATTTTAACCAAATATACAAAACTATGGTAACAATAAAAACAAAACCCTCCCGAGTACTCGGGAGGGTTTTAAAATGATTTTAGTGTCCACCACCATCAATTTCATCAGGTCCTAATGGAACTGTTTGAGGTATGAAATCAACTTCAGAACCTGGCTTGCTATAATCATAAGCCCAACGGTGAACCTCAGGCAAAGCACCCGGCCAGTTACCATGGATATGTTGTGCAGCTGGAGTTGTCCACTCTAATGTGTTAGAATTCCAAGGATTTTGAGGCGCTTTTTGACCTCTAAACATACTGTAGAAGAA
>JANPOX010000088.1:0-4037 GCA_031428235.1 Bacteroidia bacterium
ATTGTTTAAATTTAAAAATTAATGAGGTCATTTATTTAATGTCTATCTTGGTTATAATGGTTATAAAAATAGAGGGTTAACAATAAATTAAATCTTAATTAAAAATTTCAGATGAGTTACTTTAGTGATAATGGTGTTGATGAAGAAGAAAGACGAAATAATGCTTTTAAATTTATATGCGCTATACGAGAAGCAATTACGATAGCAAAACGTATGCCTCAACTTATTCCTTACAAAAGAATAAACGAGGTACTACATGATTTCAGCCCTGATCTGCAAAAGGATTTAAATAATTTGTTAACTAAAACAAATGAAAGCGATACCGTTCGTTATTACAAGCAAAAAGCTAATTTGCTGACAAAGCAAGGTAAAGTGGTAGATCCAATAGAATTAATTCAAAAAGATATATCAGAAAATAAAGAATTATTAGATAAAGATGAAGAAGATAGTTTAATCAATCGAAAAATATATGAGTTAGAAGCTGCATTAGAGTATTTTACCCCTGAACCGATCACAGAAAATCAATTATTAAATCATGATTTTTCGTTGGAAACTAGAGATTCATTTTTTCATAAAAAAATATATAGCAATGAAAAGGTAAAAGATTATGCCCTGTCAGATCACAGAATACTTAGGCTTAGATTGTTGCATCCAGATAAAGCAGAACACATTATAGGTGCAGATTTGATATATGAACAATTCGATGTAAAAAAACAATTGGTAAGGTTTATTCACTTGCAATATAAAACATGGAATTCTAATGTAATATATTTTTCACAAGGAAATATGAAAGAACAAATGGATAAACTTGATAAAAATATTTGTCAATCCGGGTTTTGTGCTGACGTTGATGGTTCTAAAAATTCAGGAAATTTTCGTTTTCCTTATTGCAGTGCATTTTTAAGGCCAACGAGTAAGATTGAAAAGCCAGATAGTAAACTTTTAACAACAGGGGATCATATACCAATTTGTTCAGTAAGAAGTTTATCTGTTTCAGAAAATAAGCTTACAAAAGAAAATATAAAGGATAAATGTGTTTCGCATAAAATTTTTGAAGAGTTATTTATTACGAACTTATTGGGTTCACGTTGGATGACTTTTGATGAATTAGATAAATTTTACAAGGATAAAGGAATAAATAGTGAAATGGGGCGTATAAGAGTACACGCTCAAGAAATATTAGGTCAAACGGATGAACAAATTAATATTGAAAGATAAATTTTTTCTCATTGATCCATCTAGCAAATCTAAAAGTGTCACAGTCTATCCAAGTCTAAGTCTTAAAGTAATAAATGTATTTTCTAACAATACACTAATTCCTAAAAAGGAATGCAGAAACAACTTAAAATAAGCCATTATTAACAGGTGAAAGCCGTCAATTGTCGGATTTTTTTAATTTAGAAGATAGTTTTTAGCCTAACTAATTTTAACATATCTTTGTACAAGCGACTTCGACATTTTAACCCTCCGCCTGACACACTTCGACATTTACACTCCTTGTTTGACAAACTTTTATTTCCAGAACAACATCTTTGCCCCTAAAATAATAATGATAGCGCCGAAAATTTGCTTCACTGTTTTCTGATCCAAAGAAATTGAAAGCTTGCTTCCAAAATAACTTCCAAAAATAAAAGTGGAACATATGATGAGACCGGTTTTAAAATCAACATAACCTGCTTTGTGATAATTCATCACTCCTAAAATACCAATCGGTAACAGAAACATAAATAAGGTGGTGCCTTGCGCCTGATGCTGCGTGAAGCCTAAAAAATAAACCAGTACCGGAACAATGATAATGCCGCCTCCAATGCCAACCATTCCACTTAAAAATCCTGCTGCTAATCCCACAGCTAATAAAATCAAAAGAATGTTTAGGGTCATTGGTTTTTTGGTTTGCATCTTATTAAAAATCTGTTGTTAATGACAAGTAGGTCATTCCTTTTTGAACCTTGCGATCGTCAACTCCCCAGGCAAAATCAACACGGATAAAATAACCCAATAACCGTGAACGTAAACCAAATCCGTAACCGCCAACAATTGGTTCTTTCTGATTATAGATGGTTAGTGTTACAGGATTTCCAACAAATACATTTTTATTTAAAACATTTTCTTCACTGTAAGGATTTTTATCATACCATGCCATTCCTACATCACCAAATCCAATGATCTGGAAATTCTGAATAAAATCAGAACGGATTGGACGATTGATTAAGTATTTAAATATCGGCCATCTAATTTCACTGTTCCATACCACAAAATTATTTCCGTTACGAACATTTTGTTTAAAGCCACGCATATTGGTTGCTAAAGTCTGAAACTGATATTGTTCGGGTTTCACGATATTAATACTCTTATCAAACTGTGGGTTTAACCAGTTATCCACACCACCCATATAATATATTAAACGGTCAGTACCCCACGATGTAGCTCCTGCTAAACGATTTGCCCAGATCAGGTCACGATGAATTTTTTTATAGTTACGTAAATCAAACCCAAAGGTAAAAAGATCATGTTGTTCTTCTTTCACCAATCTCCAATACTCTGCCCACATTTTAAAACGTGTACCATTATATAAATTCAATCCCCTTTTTCGGGTATTATCAAAAATATATTCCACTTTAGCACCAACATAGTTATCATAAATATGCGGCTTTGGCAAACTGGCATCACTTACAGAGGCAAACACCTTTCTGTCATTACGGTACATGATAGAAAGTTTAGTGGCGGACACTTCACTGAAAGGAATTTTCCAGGTGTAACGGGCATCATGCGTTTGAATTTTAGTGACTCCATCCGAGCCATTTACTTTTAAAAATGATTGACGGTGAAGTACCAACTGCCTGTCGACTTTCCTGATCCTGTTTTCCCAGCTTAATAAATATTCATTATCAAGTGTTCCGGAAATACGGAAACCGGCCACAATTCTTTTGTCTTCGAACAAATCACTTAAACCAATTTTGAATAATGCGTTTAATCCCGGGTTCAAATACACCGGGCTCCCGCCTCCTGCAAAACGCTGGTAACTGGTAGCTAAAAAAGAGTTGTCTAGTTGGGAAACAACCATATCTGTTTTAAAACTTGTGTAATAATTTTGCTGTATAGGAAATTTTAATTCTAATGATGCATTTCCATCCTGCGGATTTTTCACCGCTAATCCATTAGGATTTGTATTAACAACAGACGGAGTTGTAACAGAGGGTGCCTCCTTTTTTTTCTCACCTTTCAGATCATAATTTTCAAAATCGATACCTTCATTTTTCCTAGAGGTTGTGTCGGTTTTCTTAGGCCCCAGATCTTCGTCTCTTCGTATTGGATTTGCCACAATAATTTTATCAGGGTCTGCTAAATTGTTACGGGGCGATGCTTTAAACCAGGTATTTTTTAGTTCCACCGGTTTTAGATCCGCCGGTAATACCAAAGGAGAAACCATTAATTTTTCTTTGAAATTATCAATAATGATTTCTGCAAATTTTGTGTAGCGCGCATTAATATGTTGCTCCTGAATATTTTTCTGGTAATTAGTAATGGCTTTTGAATTGTAGAAATAACGATAATGCTCGGTTGTATCTACAAAAGCAATGGAGCTATCCAATACTCCAATATAACGGTTATACACACCGTTTGCTTCACTTAAAAATGAGATCACTCCTTTGTTATATTCCTGAGGATTTGTTTCGTTGACATCCGGTGTATTGGTAACCCTGTATAAAACAGTTGATTTGCTAGCTGCATTGTAGAAAAACACATCATTATTCTTGGAGAATTTTAAATACAACTTTGCATCTTCATTGGATTTAATGGTATCGTGCGTTCTGTTGGATTCAAATAAAATTCCTTTTGAATTGTCCACAAACACCGGGTTATTATCATCCCAGGAATCATTCGTGATCTGTTCTACTCCACCGGAGTTTAAAGTAAAAATAAAAATATCAGATTGACCTTTTCCTTTTTTAACTGCACTCATCACAATGCGTTTTCCATCATGTGAAAAGGAATAGCTGTTTATTTTTTCAAAACCTGTTACGTTACGCTTATTG
>JANPOX010000089.1:0-6230 GCA_031428235.1 Bacteroidia bacterium
GTAATAATTCTCATTCACGTACGATTTTGTGGCTTTAAAAATACAATTTCTATATTTATAAACCGTTATTAGCATGGTGAGTTTTAGAGTTATCTTAATAAGTAGTTTGTTGTGCGGATTTTTTGTCCGGACCCATGCTCAAACGAACCTGAAAAAAAAATATTATTTCCTAAGATCTGATACTTTATACCTGGATACCCTGAGTTTAATACCGGGAACCATAAAAATTTCCGCAAAGAACTCGCTCCTCGATACAGCTTCTTATAAAATCAATTATTCGTTAAAAGCAATTGTATTTAAACAACGACCTACAGATCCGGTGGCAGTTTCTTACAAAACCTTTCCTTATAATTTCGAGAAGTCTTATTATCACCAAAGTGTATCACAGTTAACCAAAGACCTGTCATTACCAATGAATCCGCTTACACTTGCGTTTGCAGGCTCTGCCCCTGCCAGCGAATCTTTTGTTTCTGACGGGCTCAATAAAAACGGAAGTATCAGCAGGGGAATTAGTTTTGGAAACAATCAGGATGTGGTAGTGAATTCAAGTTTGAATTTACAAGTGAGCGGTAAATTAACCGAAGAAGTGGATTTATTACTAGCCGCAACCGATGATAACATTCCTTTTCAGGCCGATGGAACTACAGCCCAGTTGCAGGAATTTGATAAAGTGTTTGTACAGTTATCCAATAAAACTTCGAAATTAATTGTTGGTGATTTTCAGCTACAGCGACCAAACAGTTACTTCATGAATTTTTATAAACGCTCGCAGGGCGCTTATTTTGCTAATGATTACACCGACACCATCAATAAAAAAACCGTATTGTTTAAAACACAGGTAAGCGGGGCGGTAAGTAAAGGCAAGTTTGCCCGAAATATTATACAGGGAACCGAAAACAACCAGGGTCCATACCGCTTACGGGGTGCGGAAAATGAACAATTCATCATTGTATTATCGGGAACAGAACGGATTTATATCGACGGACAATTACTGCAACGGGGCCAGGAAAATGATTATATCATTGACTACAATACATCTGAAGTAACCTTTACAGCAAAACGAATCATTACCAAAGACAAACGAATTATTGCTGAGTTTCAATATGCGGAGAGAAACTATGCCCGCTCACTTTATTTTTTTAGTGAAGAAATAGATGCAAATAAATTAAAAGTACGGCTCAATTTTTTTGGTGAACAGGATAATAAAAACAAAACACTACAACAAACACTTACTGAGTCTCAAAAATTAACCATGTTTAATATTGGTGATACTTTAAGTAAAGCCGTAACGAGTGGTGCTGAATTAGCAGAGTTCAACACTTCTGATGTGTTTTATTGGAAAAAAGACACAGTAGTTGCATCTTCACTTTACCAGGGTATTTTTATTTATTCTACCAATCCAGACAGTGCACGGTACCGAGTAAAATACAGTTACGTAGGCGAGAACACCGGGTATTATATACAGGTTTCAACTACCGCCAATGGTAAGATTTATAAATGGGTGGCGCCGGTAGGCGGGATTCTTCAAGGAAACTATGAACCTGTTATCCCATTAGTGACTCCCAAGAAAAAACAAATGTTCACAACCGGTGTTAATTATCAATTTGATAAAAATCACGCAATAGATGTTGAAGGAGTGTACACCAAAAATGATATTAATACATTTAGTCAGTTTGATTCCGAAAATGATGATGGTTACGGCTTAAAAATAAACAGCAATAACCAAACCGTTATAAAAAATGATACTGTTACTAAACAAAGTCTGAACGCCGTTTATAATATCGGTTATGAATATGTGCAACAATTTTTTACTCCTATTGAAAGGTACAGGGCTATTGAATTTGAACGTGACTGGAACAGACCCGTGAGTGCCCCTATTAATTCAGACCAACACGTGGGCTTTGCACAGGTAGGCATCCAAAAAAACACCAAACTAAAATTATTGTATGGTATTAATTTTTTTAAAGAAGGCGCTTTTTATGACGGCTTAAAACACAGCGTGCAGAGTTTATACAATACAAAAACTAATACCGTTACTTACAATGGCTCTTACCTTACCAGTAATTATAATTCACAACTTAGTAATTTTTACAGGCATAAAGCGTCCTTCACTCAATCTATCTGGAAGCTCAGGTTAAATTTTCTGGATGAGTTTGAGCAAAATAAATTCAGAAAAAACACAACGGATAGTTTACTTTCCAGGAGTTATGAGTTTTGGGAATGGGAAGGGAATATCACCAATAAGGACACTTCAGGAAATTTATACAAAATATTTTACCGGGAACGCAGGGATAAACAAGCTTACAATTCACTACTAAAAGATTCTACTTTTGCTCAAAATACCGGTTTCTCTGCCAATATTAATAGTATCAGGAATCATCCTTTTTCAATGGTTTTTACTTACAGGGAATTACATTTAAAGAATGCGAATCCATTGTATCTAAAACCCGATAATACTCTATTAAGTCGAGTGGAATATTCGCCTCGTTTAATCAAAGGATTTATTACTTCAACCATTTTTTATGAAACAGGTTATGGTTTGGAAAACAAAAAAGAATATTATTATTTGCTGGTGGCAGCAGGACAGGGAACCTATGCCTGGAAAGATTATAACGGGAATGGTACGCAGGAAGTTAATGAGTTTGAGATCGCGCAATTTTCCGATCAGGCACTATATATTAAAGTCTATACACCTACCAACCAATATGTAAAAGCATTGCATGATCAATTTAGTTTTTCATTGAACCTTCGTCCTGCTGTTTTTTTAAAAGATAGTTCTGGCAAAGCATTAAAGTTTATTAGCCGTTTTGCCACACAATCAGTTTATCGTATTGATAAAAAATCAAATGATAATGGTAAATTATTTACGTTTAACCCTGCAGATATTAATTTAAAGGACCCACTAATAATTGCCATGAACTATTCGCTGCGACAAAGTTTGTTCTTTAACCAGAGTGCTGCAGTTTTTGGAACAGATTATACTTATCAAAGTAATTTAAGTAAACAATTGCTTACCAATGGCTTTGAACGGCGTGAAAATACTACTCATGAATGGCGCTGGCGGTGGAATCTAACCCGAGCCTGGAGTTTGAACAGTACTAATATTTACGGCATCAAATCTGTGGAATCAGAATTTTTAAGTACACGTAACTATAAAATTGAATCCTATGATTTTGAACAAAAATTAAGCTACCAGCCTAACACTGCTTTTAGAATTAGTGCTATTTACAAGCACAACAAAAAGCAAAATGTGATAAATAAAACAGATGATGTTATTAGTGCCATTTCAGAAAAGGCTGAATTAAATGATTTTGGTTTGGAGTTTAAATTCAACCAGGTTGAGAAGGGGAGCATTACAGGAAAAGCCAATTTCATTAATATATCATACAATGCTCTCGAAAACACTCCTGTAGCTTATGAGATGCTCAACGCATTGAAAACCGGCTATAACTATACGTGGGGTTTAAGCTATCAAAGAAATCTATCTAACAATATCCAGATCAGCATTAATTACGATGGACGAAAATCCCCGAACAGTAAAATCGTTAATATTGGTGGCGCACAAGTAAGGGCGTTTTTCTAGTCAGAATTAATGCAAATGATTTTTTGTTTTTCAATTAATCTTCCATCGGAATAAAAAGAAATACAATATAAACCTTGCGCAATATCACTTAATAAAATACCAGAGCCATTTTTTTCAATGAAACCTGACTTCACATGCTTCCCATAACAATCTGTTAAGATATAGCTGATATTATTATGGAAGTTCTCTGTGCTCACTTCAATTTGATTACAGAAAGGGTTTGGTGACACAACAATCAATTGAAAGTTATTTTTCCTATCTTTCACAGAAACATCATTAGAAATCGCACATGTTGTGAAATCGGATAAGGCAAAAGTAAAAGCCGGTTGTTGTCCTGCAACAAAAATATTGAATGGTTGCGGCACACTTGCTGTATTTGTTGGACTACTAACATAGGCGACATTTTCTGCAATAATTTGAAAACTTGAGCCAGAGACGGCGTTTAATGGGATTGCAATTTGTAAGGCTTGTTGTGGTTCACAATTTAAATCAATTGGCTTAAAAATAAAATTATAAACGGGGGAGAAATATCCGTTAAAGGAAATATCTGCTGATATAGTTTCCATTTGGTTCTTATCCTCAATGTTAATGTAAAACGTATCGCCGGGCAATACATATAGTCCGTAGCAATTTTTCACAGAACCACAGGATGTATAAGTTTGTTGAGTTATTTCACAAAAAGTAATAGGCGACAAGCATTTATTATATAAAGCATAATGATCACCTTTAAAAGTTAAAGTATTCGACGTTTTGTTTTGAGCGTAACTTCCAAACGAGAAAGCCAACATCGCCATTAAAAATAATTTCATAATAAAGCTGTTAAATCAGCGGGGCTAATTAAAGGTACAAATTAATCCTGTAAAATAAGTTCATGTAATATAAAGTATTTATCTTTACATATGTTTACAGGAATTATAGAAGCTTTGGCAAAAGTAGAAGCAATTGAAAATGAAAATACGAATGTTCATTTTACATTCAGTTGTCCTTTTACAAACGAATTAAAGATTGACCAAAGTGTTGCGCACAATGGCGTTTGCCTGACTGTTATTAAAATCAACGGAAATAATTATACCGTTACCGCCATTGATGAAACTTTACAAAAAACTAATTTACACGCTTTAAAAGTTGGAGATCACCTGAACGTGGAACGTTGCATGCCAGCTAATGGGCGCTTTGACGGACATATTGTGCAGGGACATGTAGACCAGGCCGGAAAAGTAATTTCCATTATTGATCAAAAGGGAAGCTGGACTTATACCATCGCTTATGATTCAAATTTTGGAAATGTTACAGTAGAAAAAGGAAGCATTACCATTAATGGCACAAGCTTAACTGTAGTGGATTCAAAAGATAATGAATTTTCAGTGTGTATCATTCCTTATACTTTTGAAAACACCGTATTCAGGTATTTAAAGGTAAACGATAAAGTTAACCTGGAGTTTGACATTGTTGGAAAATATGTAGCCAGGTTACTCAAAAAATAAGACATGCAGCAAAAAGTAGATTTCTTAATCATCGGAAGCGGTATCGCCGGCCTGAGTTATGCTCTTAAAGTTGCAGATCATGGTTCTGTATTTATTGTTACCAAAAGTAATGAGGACGAATCCAATACCAAATATGCACAGGGAGGAATTGCAGCAGTATGGAACGATAAGGACACGATTGAAAAACACATACAGGATACTTTAATTGCAGGAGGCGGCTTATGTGATGAAGAGACGGTTCGTGTTGTTGTAACGGAAGGAACTGAACGGGTGAAAGAACTCATAGAACTCGGCGCTAATTTTGATAAAAATAAAACAGGCGATTATGACCTCGCCAAAGAAGGTGGACACTCTGAACACCGCATCTTACATTATAAAGACATTACCGGTTATGAAATTGAACGGGCGTTAATTGCACAAGTGCGTAAACATAAAAACATTACTATCCTTGATCATCATTATGCCATTGACATTATCACTCAGCATCATTTAGGTGAAGTGGTGACTTCGCAATCAAAAAACATAAACTGTTTTGGCGCTTATATTTTAGATACCAAAACACAAAAAATTGAGACGGTTCTTTCCAAGATCACATTAATGGCAACAGGCGGTGCCGGACATGTATACGCTACAACAACAAACCCAACTATTGCTACCGGTGATGGCATTGCCATGGTTTACCGTGCAAAAGGCAGGGTGCAGGATATGGAATTTGTCCAGTTTCATCCAACTTCTTTATATAATCCGGGCGAACATCCTAGTTTTTTAATTACAGAAGCCATCAGGGGTTTCGGTGCTGTTTTAAAAACAATGGATGGAAAAGAATTCATGCATAAATACGATAAGCGTTTATCCTTAGCGCCGCGTGATATTGTTGCCAGAGCCATTGATAATGAGTTAAAGACTAGAGGCGAGGATTTTGTGTACTTAGATTGTAGGCACATTGATAGAAAAGCCTTTATTGAGCATTTTCCAAACATCTACGAAAAGTGTATGAAATTGGGAATTGACCCATTTGTAAAAATGATTCCTGTAGTTCCAGCCATGCATTATTTATGTGGTGGTATCTTGGTAAATAAAGAAGGTCAGTCGACTATAGAAAATTTATTTGCTGTAGGCGAATGCGCTTGCACCGGTTTGCATGGGGCCAACCGTTTAGCTAG
>JANPOX010000090.1:0-3350 GCA_031428235.1 Bacteroidia bacterium
TAAAGTTGTTCCTACAGATACACCTTACACAGTACGTGTGGTTTCTGATATTTTAGAATCTAACGGTTCATCATCTATGGCAACTGTTTGTGCAGGAACTTTAGCGTTGATGGATGCAGGTGTGAAGATTGCAAAACCGGTTACAGGAATTGCAATGGGTTTAATTACATCAGCAGATAACAGCAGCTATGCAATTTTATCAGATATCTTAGGGGATGAAGATCATTTAGGGGATATGGATTTCAAGATCTGTGGAACTAAAGACGGTATCACTGCTGTACAAATGGATTTAAAAGTAAATGGTTTACCATATGAAGTAATGGAAAAAGCGTTAGCGCAAGCTCGTGAAGGCCGTTTACACATCATGGGTGAGATTATGAAAACGATCACTGAGCCTCGTGCTGATTATAACGAAAACGTACCGCGTTTTGAAGTGATCATCATTCCTCAGGAATTTATTGGTGCAATCATCGGACCTGGAGGAAAAGTAATTCAGGATATTCAAAAGAAAACTGGCGCTACTATTTCAATTACAGAAGTTGATAACAGCGGGCGTGTTGAGATCTTTGCAGAGAAATTAGAAGACTTAAAAGCAGCAGTGGCACGTATCAAATCGATTGTAGCGATTCCTGAAGTAGGTGAAGTTTACGAAGCAAAAGTAAAATCAATTATGCCTTATGGTGCATTTGTTGAATTCATGCCGGGTAAAGAAGGTTTATTACACATCAGCGAATATGACTGGAAACGTATTGATTCTTTAGAAGGTTTAGTAAAAGAAGGTGAGATCGTGAAAGTGAAATATATTGGAACAGACCCTAAAAACGGAAAAGCAAAATTATCGCGTAAAGCTTTAATGCCTAAGCCTGAAACGGCTAACGCAGAGGAGAACAAAGCATAAGTATTAATTTAATTATTTATTAAAAGCCTTCAACTGATTAGTTGGAGGCTTTTTACTTTTATCATTTTTAATAATTATATTTGTTAGGCATGTTGTCCCCTAATTCCATTGATCAAATAAATAAAGAATGTCTTCTAATAAAAGACATAGGTCAAAAAATCAAATACCTAATCTCTTCTGCCTGGGATATCAGAAGATCGTATCCAAAAGAATCGCTTGAGTTTTCATTTAAGGCACGTCAATTAGCAGTAGAGCATCAATTTACTCATGATATTGCTTTTACCTATAGAAACACCGGAACCGCTTATTACATATTATCGCAATATAACAAGGCACTCACAGATCTTGAAAAAGCGTTGAGTTTATTTGAAGAATTAAATGATAAACACGCTATTGGTTCAACTCTCAGAAACATGGGAAATGTATATCATTCCATGAGTTTGTTTGAACCTTCTATTGAATTATACAACAAAGCATTAGTTATAACTGAAAGTGAAAATGATATTCAGGGAACTGCTTATAATTTAGGTAACATTGGTCATGTGTACCAAAAAATGAAACAGTATGAACTCGCTAAAGACTATTTATATAAATCGAAAAAACTTTTAGAGGATATTGATGATTCATTAGGTTTATCTGACTTGTTAAATAATATAGGAAATTTGTTTGCAGTTGAAGACAATATAATTGAAGCAGAATCTTATTTAAATAAATCATTGAGTTTAGCATTATCTGTTAACCATTTGAGAGGAGAATCTACCGCACATTTGAGTTTAGGTAATTTATCACTTAAAAAAAATAACGCTCAGGATGCTATTATACAATTTGAAAAAGCCTTAGAAAAAGCTGAGCAGGTAGGTGAAGAATCATTGATTACCGAAACACTTAAGAGCCTGAGCCATGCTTATGAATTACTTAAAGACTTTGAAAAAGCTTTAATGAATTATAAAAGGTATGAAGTTAAAAAAAGCGAATCTCAGGAAGTAGAGCGACAAATCTTATTAGATACGTTGCATTTAAAAACTGAAATTGATAAAACCTATCTGCAGAATAAAGAACTTGAAAAAGTGCAGCAGGTTTTGGAAGAAAAAAATAAAGAACTCGAACGCTTGTCTTTAGTAGCGTGTGAAACACAAAATTCTATTTTAATTCTTGATAAGGATGGCGTTTTGGAATGGGTAAACACCAGTTTTGAAAAACTAAACCAGATGAGTTTAACAGAATTCAAAGCAAAAAATGGCAACACTATCTATGAGGTAAGTAACAATCCAGAAATTGCAAGTATCATTCAAAATTGCATTGATTCCAGAACATCCGTTAGCTATGAATCTGCTAATAATTTAAATGACGGAACAGTTGTTTGGGAGTCAAGTACTTTAACTCCCATATTTGATGAAGATGGTGAACTCAGGAATTTAATTATCATTGATAGTGATGTAACAGAACTTAAAGAACACGAGAAGCTCATCACATTAAAAAATAAAGATATCATGGATAGCATTCTGTATGCCAAACATATACAGGATGCGTTACTACCTCCATTATCAGAGCTTGCCAATATTTTCACAGAGTCGTTCCTGGTGTTTAAACCAAAAGATATTGTTAGCGGAGATTTTTATTGGTTCTCCAAAACAAATGAGGTAAAATTAATGGCCATTGCTGATTGTACAGGGCACGGTGTTCCTGGTGCATTTATGTCGGTAGTTGGAAATGAGATGCTGAATATAAGTTTACACGACCCTTCTGTGCGAAGTCCTTCAGAGGCTTTAAATTTACTGGATAAAAAAATCAAAGCGGTGTTCAGCAAAGGAAGACTAAATAATAAGGCTCGCGATGGGATGGATATCGGTATACTGGTTTTACACAATAATAATTTCATTCAATATTCTGGGGCTCGCAGACCTTTGCTGCATATTAGTAAAAAAGTAAAAAAAGAATATGCCGGCGACAAATTTTCTATTGGTGGGGCTCATGAAAGTGCGGACAAGTGTTTTACTGATAAAGAGTTTTATGTGAAAGAAGGTGATATGGTGTATATATTTTCAGATGGTTATTCCGATCAATTTGGCGGACCAAAAGGCAAAAAAATTATGCACAAGAACTTTACTGAATTTCTGTGCGAGATTTCTGAACTTACTATGGACATTCAGAAAGAAAAGCTTGAAAAATTCTTTGAGGAATGGCGCGGAGATTTGGAGCAGGTGGATGATGTGAGTGTAGTGGGCATCAGGATTTAATAAAAAAAATTATGGAAACAACAAAAGAATTAAAATTAGCGGTACTCATTGATGCTGATAATGTGCCTTATGCAAACGTAAAAGAAATGTTTGAGGAGATCGCAAAATATGGTACACCAACTTTTAAAAGAATTTATGCAGACTGGACCAAACCAACAGTTTCGGGCTGGAAAAATGTGTTATTGGAAAATGCCATTACGCCCATTCAACAATAC
>JANPOX010000091.1:0-2342 GCA_031428235.1 Bacteroidia bacterium
GCATTTTTTAATTCCTGAAATAAACTTTCGCGATGTGTTACCCTTTGCTGATTATCTAAATAATCGGAGAGTGTATACAATTGTAAATTTAAAATATCGCACAGCGCTTTGAATTGTTTATCGTTTCCAATTGCAAAAGTAAACATATGTCCATCTTTGGAATTAAATATGTCGCCATAAGGAGCAATATTAGGATGATGAGAACCCTCTGCAACCGGAAGATGATGAGCTATTAGCCAATTAGTTGCCTGGTTGGCCAATGAAGCAACCGCAGTATCAAATAGAGATACACTTATATGAGTACCCTGTTGCGTTTTATATCTATTTAAAAGTGCAATTAAAATAGCTTCCTTTAACTGATGTCCTGCAAGAATATCTATCAATGCGACAGGCATTTTAAGTGGTGCTGCATTTTTTTCGCCGTTCATAAACATAAACCCGCTTTCTGCCTGCAAAATTAAATCATAAGCTGTACGTGGATTTGTTTTTCCAAAACCATTAACTGAAGCATATATTAAATCCGGATTAATCTCTTTTAAAGTTTGATAATCCACTTTTAATTTAATGTCATCACCACATTTATAGTTACTGATTAAAACATCCGCTGTTTTAATTAAACTATAAAAATGTAAAAGGTCTTTTTCAAGAGTTAAATCTAAAAACTGAACTTCTTTACCGGCATTTATGCTCCAGTAATAAGCACTTTCTTTGTCGTTAGCGTTTTCAGTATATAGTTTCCAGCTTCGGGTAACATCGCCGTCTGTTTTAGGGTTTTCAATTTTGATAACTCTGGCACCCATTTCAGAGAAAAACAAACCGGCTGACGGACCAGCAAGAACTCCTGCTAATTCTATTACAGTTATATCTGAAAATGGTTGGTTCATGTATTTATACTCACATTATTAAAACGCAGCTTGTACCGGTTTATTATTTAAAATCTCTTCTATTTTATCTATAATGTCGTTTGTTAATAATGGTACAACTTCCAGTGCTGTTAAATTTTCAATTAGCTGTTCTTTTTTGGATGCGCCTAAAATAGTTGTGCTTACATGGGGGTTTTTAACCGTCCAGGCAATGGCCAGTTTAGACATGCTTGTGCCAAGCTCAGTAGCCAGAGTCGTTAATTGTTTGGTTTTTTCAATCTTTATTTCTTCTCCTAAGGCACGCTCTTTTAACCAATCCATTCCTTCCATGTGAAAACGGTTGTCAGTTGGAATTCCATTGTTGTACTTACCTGATAAGAGGCCAGAAGCTAATGGACTCCAGATAGTTGTTCCTAATCCAAAATCCCTGAAAAGTAATAAGTAATCTTTCTCTAATTTGGTTCTTTCAAACATATTGTATTGTGGCTGTTCCATGGTTGGACCAATAAGCCTGTTTCTTTCAGCAAACACAAAAGCGGCCATGATCTCATCATTAGCCCATTCGCTGGTGCCCCAGTATAAAATTTTGCCTTGTTGTATTAGGGTATTCATTGCCCAAACGGTTTCTTCTATTGGAGTATTTTTATCAGGGCGGTGACAATAAAAAAGATCAATATAATCCACCTGAAGTCTTTTTAGAGCTGCGTGACAACCTTCCATGATATGTTTCCGGGATAAACCTGTTTGATTTGGTTTTTTATCCTCATATCCAAAATACACTTTGCTACTTAAGCAATAGGAACTGCGTGCCCAGTCTTTTTTCTTTAAGATAGCGCCCATTACTTCTTCTGATTTGCCGGCAGCATATATTTCTGCATTATCAAAAAAATTTACACCGTTTTCATAGGCGATGCTAAGTAATTCATCCGCTGTATTATTTTCTATTTGTTTACCAAATGTGATCCATGACCCAAAGGATAATACACTTAATTGTAAACCTGATTTTCCGAGTCTTCTGTATTCCATAATTTATAAAATTGACACATTAAAAGTATTATTTATATTCTAAATACAATTTTTTTTTACAAGTGTATCCAATAAAGTTACAAATTCTACAGAATAGTTTTTTTACAAACGCTTCATTTAGTAATTTCGCACTCTATTATTAATTTAAATAATAGATCTCAAACTTTTAACTATGAAAACCACACTATCAATATTAGCAATATCTCTTGTATTTGTTGCTTGTAATAACTCAAAACAGGAAGCGGAATTAGATAAACAACGCTTTATGGATTCTATTAATTCAGTGAATGCTATCGCCAGGGCGGTTGATTCAGTGAATCAATTAAGTAATTCTGCCAATGCAGGATTAGAAACAAATACAATGACTATAATTAGTGTGCAGGAAGCTGAAACGCCTAAAGCACCTGTTAAACCAACTCGTGGTGGTACAAAACCACAAGGAGGAAATCAACC
>JANPOX010000092.1:0-3646 GCA_031428235.1 Bacteroidia bacterium
CAATCACGTTGCGAGTAGAGCTCGCAGAAAGAAAATCCTAGCTTTAACAAAAGGTTATTGGGGTGCTAGAGGTAATGTTTGGACAATCGCCAAAAATACCTTAGAAAAAGGTTTAACTTACGCTTACCGCGATCGTAAAAACAAAAAACGTACAATGCGTTCATTGTGGATCCAGCGTATTAACGCAGGTGTTCGTCAGTACGGAATGAGTTATTCTGAGTTCATAGGTAAAGTAAACGCTAAGAACATTAACTTAAACCGTAAAGTATTAGCTGATTTAGCAATGAATCATCCTGAAGCTTTCAAAGCTGTAGTAGAGCAGGTAAAATAACATTTACAAAAACTATAAATTAAGGGCATTCGCTAACCAGCGAATGCCTTTTTTTATGATCAGATATTTGTGATAGTGTACCGTCGAGTAAAATCAAAATACTTGGTTGGCATTATTCATTATCATTTTTAATGAGGGTGATTAAAACTTTATCAATCCTGTTTCTATCCATATCTATAATTTCGAACTTATAATTATTCAGTATTAAACTATCTCCTGTTTTTGGCATGGTATGCATTTGGTTAATGATAAACCCGGCAAGTGTTCTATAATCTTTTTCATATGGCAAATTATCAATTTTTAAAACTTTTTTCACTTCTTCAATAGTACTTTCTCCGTCGACAAGAAATGATCCATCTTCTCTTATAATGAATTGTGTATGGTCCTTATCACCCATTTCAGGAAAATCACCAATGATGTTTTCCACCAGATCGTGCAAGGTTATTAATCCATCTGTTGCCCCATACTCATTAACTACAAAGCCAATATGTATTTGCTTTTTCCGAAAAGTATCAAGAATTTTTAAAGCCGGAGTACTTTGAGGAAAGAAAATCGGCTCAATCAAATTCTTCTTTAAATCAAAAGTAGACTTACCGGCTGAGTATATCATGATATCTCTCAACGAAACCGTGCCTAAAATTTTATCAATAGAATTGTCACAAACAGGAAACTTAGTAAATGCTGATTGGTAGACATGAGCCAATATTTCTTCTTTAGTTTGATGAACATTTAACCATACAATATCCCGTTTTCTAACCATTACACTATCAGCTGTACGATCACCAAATTTAAAAACACTATGCATGATGTCGCTTTCCTGTTTCTCAATAACACCATGTTGTGAACCTGTTTCAATCATGTATTTTAATTCGTCTTCGGTAACCGGTGTTTCTCTCCGTTCTTTAATCATGAACAATTTTAAAATCAGTTTAGTGGAAAAGCTTAAAAAGGCAACGAAAGGATAAGTAACTTTAGAAAGAACACTCATAAATGATGCAAAAGCGATGGTTATTCCCTCAGGATTATTTATGGCGATTGATTTTGGCACTAATTCACCAATGATCAATGAAAAATATGTAATTACCAATATAATTGAGAAAAAAGCAACTTCTTCTGCATATGGTTTTAACCAACTAATTTGCTCAAAATAGGGTTGGAGATCTTTGGTAAAAGCCTCGCCTCCATAAGCGCCTGCAACAATACCAACTAACGTTATCCCTATTTGCACTGTTGATAGGAATTTTTCGGGTTCCTGAAGTAATTTAAGTGCTATTTTTGCGCCGTTATTACCTTGCTTCGCTTTTTGCGCTAGCCTGGATCTTCTCGATGATACTAATGCAATTTCACACATGGCAAATAATCCATTTAAAAGAAAAAGAATGAGTATGATGATTATTTCTGTCATTAGTCTTTAATTCGCTTAAAGATACATCAGAAAATAATTGTCATTATAGCAAACCTTTGAAAGATGCAAGTGCCTTATATTTTTATTTGCAGTACCTTTATTTTAGTATCAACTCCTTGTCCTTAATGACCTATAAAAATCTGACAACTCAGGAAGTTTAACAAAAAATCCATCAATTAAAGGAAAGGGTTTCAATGCTTGATGGAATCATAAATGATATCAATGATCCTTTCTCAAGAGTCCACCTGGTAACACAAAAAAATAAATACGTTACAACACTGGATTTCTTAAACATTGAACTTCAAAGCCGGACAGGCCCTTCATCCAGCTTATAAATTTATGATTTACTAAAAAAGTAAATTTTATGTTTCGTTCTTTAGTTCATCAATTAATAATATCTACATCCCGCTGCGGAAAGCTAACAGCAGTGTAAAATATTCAAACCGGTTTATTAGTGAAAGTTTTTATAAAAAAAAATGTGGTGAAGTGTTGGTAGAGAGTGAAATATTTAATGGCACAACATTTTTTTTACTTTAACGGTAAAATAACGCTTAGTATAAATGGAGGATGCAGAAAGCACAGCAGGCAATTTAATATGCTACATGTAATTGATTTTTAATTGTTCAGGAGGCAAACTTTGGAAGGGATAATCTTCGACTAATATTAATAATTTATCGATTAATATATAAATAAAATAGTCGAATAAAAAATATAGTTTTCATAATCTTTACTATACTTTTAATCTAATTAATCTTTTTTGTTGTATTCCTATGAAAGATCTTAGAAAAATATCTAATAAAGTACTTCATGAAAGGTTAAAACACTTATATCAGCGTGTTACAGACTTTGAATTAATTATAGGAGATATAAAGAATCCGAATGCAAAAATTCCCTTAATAATTCAGGTTAATAATTATAATTCAGCTATTGGTTTTTTGGAAGCAGAACTTAGTAAAAGATTAAGAGCTCAAGTAAATCTTTTTTCAGAAGAGACTTTTAAAAATCCCATAATTATCAGTAATGCTGAAGATGACAAAATTATTTTATGATAAAAATTAAATTACCCCAATATTCCAAGTATCATTAATAAAGCTATCACAATCATAAAAACAGTTACAAACCATTTTAAGAAACTGATGGTGGTTTTTTTTAATAATTTATTGCCGATAAGAGCGCCTATAAATGCGGCTAAAACAGCAAAAATCAGAACCGATGCATTATTTGAAACATGAATAAAATCAAACGTCATGGCATAAATACTCATCCGGGCAATATCTACCACGCAGGCAATGGCAGTACCGGTGGCAATAAATGATTCTTTGGATAATCCAAGTCGTACTAAAAATGCACTTCTTAAAGCCCCCTGATGGCCGCTTAGTCCACCAAAAAATCCGCTTAATAAACCACCAATGGTTAATTTGTTTTCGTGGAAACTTAAATTTTTAAAATAAGGGATAATCTCAAACAAAGAGAAAAAGATAATAAGTAAACCAATGATAAGATTAAATAAGGTAATCTGGTAATTCGTTTCGGTTAACCCTAAATAATAATGAGCCAAAACAATTGGTTGGGCAGATAAATCTTTTAGTAAGAAAGCTCCACCTAATGCGGCTATTAAAGATGGTATGCCAAATTTTAAAACGACATTCCAGTTAATGTTTTTGTATACAAGCCCGATTTTAAAAACATTATTTAAAAAATGAACAATGGCAGTTAAACCTACTGCAATAGTTGGATCATAGTAAATTGAAAATACAGGGAGTAAAATTGTTCCTAATCCAAAACCGGAAAAAAACGTCAGCAAGGAAGCAAGTAACGCGGTTAATGGAATAATGAATAATGACATTAGCTATGGTATTTTATTAATCCATCAATAGGGGATTTAATAATATTTCCAATCATAAATCCTT
>JANPOX010000093.1:0-10422 GCA_031428235.1 Bacteroidia bacterium
TAAAAACAAAACAAATAGAGAATTCATTTCGTAAAAGTACAAATAAGAATGAAAAAAAATCATTTTTTATTCACGGATAACCTATTTTTTGTTAATCAAATTGGTAGGAATTTATAAAATAATGTTATATTTTTACGGGAAGTTCTTATCTGTAATCTGAATTTAAAATCAATAAAGTATGAAGATAAATTACCTTATCGGCTTCCAAAACAGAGAATATAGAATTCACCTGAAAAAAGGTGTATTCAGTTTATTATTATTTTTTGCCTTAGTCATTTCTAAAACCACCTATTCCCAGGCTTATTGCGCTGCTGCTGCTACTTCCGCAGCTGATGATGAAATCTTTAATGTGACGTTCGCATCATTAAATAATTCAAGCACCTGCAGTTCTTTGGGTGGGCCAGGATCTGTTCTAAACAGATACAATAACTATACAGGCATTACAGCGCCGGTTGTTGCTCTCGGGGCAAATTATCCATTATCAGTTACTGCCGGCCAATGTGGTAGCAGCGCCTATAGTGGTATAGTAGGTGTCTGGATCGATTATAATCAAAATGGCTTATTCACTGACCCCGGTGAAAATGTATTCATGTCTGCTTATACATTGTTTGCCGTGGCAGGCACCGCCGTTTCGGCAACAGGAGGAATTACTATTCCTGGCACAGCCATGTCTGGAACAACACGAATGAGGGTGATGCAAACGGAATCAAGCACTCCTCCGGGACCATGTACAAATCCAACCTGGGGAGAAGTAGAAGATTATAATATAATGATATTATCACCTTCACCTTTGGATTTAGGTATTAGCGCTTTTTTAAAACCTTTAACATCAAAAACCTGCTATGCAACAGATACCATTGTTGTGAGGCTTAAAAACTTTGGCAGTGCGACGGCTGATTTCAGTGTTGATCAGACCACTGTAACCGTTAATACATCAGGCCCTAATGCCGCAAGTTACTCTCTCGCGCTTTCATCAGGCACTATAGCGTCAAACGCAACACAGGATTTTACATTAAGCACAAATTATAACCTTGCAAACATTGGAACTTATAAATTAAAAGGCTATACAACCGTTGTTGGTGATGGATCTGTATTAAATGACACAACCAGTTTAACGCTTACCAGAAGCCCATTATTTACAAAGAGTGTTTTTCCAAACGACAGTGTATGTTTAAATGCCCCTGTTCAACTAAATGCTAATTACAGTTCATTAAAGCAGGTTGGGACTGGAACATTTACGAATAGTACTACATCTTATCCAACTCCATACGGAAACTGGTATATGGGTTCGAAACACCAGTTTTTATTTTTAGCATCTGAATTAACGGCTGCCGGGATAATTTCCGGGAATGTAAACTCAATAGCCTTTAATGTTACTAACTTAAATACAGCAGGTTCATTTATCAATTACAACATTGCTATTGCCACAACAACGCTCACTAACCTTACCACCTTTCAATCAGCAGGTTTTAGTACTTATTTTTCATCCCCAAGTTATACACCTACATTAGGCACTAACACACATATTTTTTCAACACCATTTGTATGGGATGGAGTTTCAAATATTATAATAGAAACCTGTTTTAATAATAATCCAGTTCCATTCACTCAAAATGTTTCTGTAACACAGTCTTCTACACCCTTCACATCATCCGTCTGGTACAATGCAGATTCTAATCCATCAGTGTGTACAAATTCCACTTCTACAGGCTCTATGAGTCAAAGACCAAATATGGCATTTGGGCAACCAACAACTATTACCTATTCATGGTCACCTGCCAATGGATTATCAGCTACCAACATTGCCAACCCTGTTGCAACTTTATCCGGTTCAACTACATTTACTGTAGAAGGAACTATTGGAACCTGTATGACTTATGACACGGTTAGGATTTTTATTAAACCCACGCCTACCCCCAATCTTGGAAATGATTCATTGCATTGTACGCTCCCGGTAATTATAACGGCTAACACAATTGCCAATTCCTACTTATGGAACACTGGTTCAAGTAGCTCTGGTTTAAATGTAACAACACCTGGGAAGTACTGGGTAAGAGCAACTAATACAAATGGTTGTACTAATTCCGACACTGTATTAATATCTTTGGGAAGTTTGCCAATAGTAACACTTGGGCCGGATACTGCTTTTTGTCAGGGAAATTCTATTAATTTATATGCAGGTGCAGGAACCGGAAATACTTATCTTTGGAGTACTGGTGCAGCTGCGTCCTCCATCTCTGTCAATACCATCGGCACCTATTCTGTAGTAGTTACAAATACAATAGGATGCAAAGCCTCGGATATTGTAAATGTAACTTCCAAACCAAAACCAACAGTATCATTAGTATTTGGTGGTGTCAAATCTTTCTGTGAAAGTGATAACGTTAATCGTTTATTGACAGAAGGCTCTCCCGCAAATGGAGTTTATATTGGCGCTGGTGTTACCACAAGTGCGTCGGCCAGTTATTTTAATCCAACTCTTGCAAGCCAGGGATCTCATGTTATCATTTATAATTATACCGGACCAAATGGTTGTTCAAATATTGCAAAAGATACGCTTGTTGTAAATGCTTGCGTAGGCATAGATGAACTCACAAACAGTATTAATCTGCATGTCAGTCCAAACCCAACCACAGGTATGTTTGTACTCGAAATAAATTCGGATTCATCTATTGATGGAAAATTTACAATCTCATCCATTGACGGAAAATTAGTTTATGAAGATTTTATTTCGGGTGATCAATCAATTACCAAATCAATTGATATTACTAACCTGGCAAATGGAATTTATTATCTGAAACTGGAAACAAAAGATGCAGTAAAGGCATTTAAGGTGCTGAAACAATAACTAAATAAAATTGTTTTAAAAACGTTCCGAATATTCCGGGACGTTTTTTTTGTGAAATAGTTTTTTATCTTTTTATTTACCGCCAGTTAAAATGAGAAATAGTTTTTACATAAAACAAATTTTAAACATCAGGCGCGGGAGAGCCATTACTAATTTTCTGTATTTGGGAACTATAGGTTGGTTCTCATAAATCAAAAATATCGATAAAACTTTGTTACATTTAAATCTGCAAAACAGGATCAAAAAACTATATAAAAATATGATTATTTTAAAATTCGGAGGAACCAGTGTTGGAAGTGCTGAACGCATGAAAGCCTTAGTAAAACTTGTATCAGGGCCTGAGAAAAAAATTGTGGTGTTATCTGCTATGAGTGGAACGACCAATACGTTGGTAAGTATATGTACAGCTCTTTATAACAAACAACACGACAAAGCCAATGAAGTTATAAATCAGTTAGAGGCGTTGTATTTAGCGGAATCAGAGAAACTATATGCAATACAGGATTATAAAACAAAAGGCAATGACCTGATTAAAAATCATTTCAATTACCTGCGTTCCTTTACACTGGATATGTTTACAGTAAATGAAGAAAAAGCAATTTTAGCGCAGGGCGAATTACTAAGCACTGCCCTATTCTATTTTCATTTGCAGGAAATCGGAATCACCTCTGCCCTGTTACCAGCGCTTAATTTTATGAGGATCGATGAAAACGATGAGCCCCAGTTAGAATATATTGAAAAAAATATTGAAGTGGAATTGAATAAATATCCAAGTGTCAATTTATTTATTACACAAGGTTACATCTGCCGGAATGCTTTTGGTGAAATTGATAATTTAAAAAGAGGAGGAAGTGATTATACTGCTTCTATTATAGGTGCCGCTATTAGAGCAAAGGAAGTGCAAATCTGGACAGACATTGACGGAATGCACAATAACGATCCACGTATTGTTTCAAAAACACATCCCATACATGAATTAAGTTTTGATGAGGCTGCCGAGTTAGCTTATTTCGGTGCAAAGATCTTACACCCTACCTGCATACTCCCAGCGCAAAAAAGGAACATACCAGTATTGCTCAAAAACACCATGCAGCCTGATGCAATTGGAACCTGCATTTCAAACATTAATGCTAAAGAAGGATTAAAAGCAGTAGCGGCAAAAGATGGTATTTGCGCTATTAATATTAGAAGCGACCGAATGTTATTAGCACATGGTTTTTTACGTGCCGTATTCGAAATATTTGAACGTTATAAAACTTCGATCGATATGATTACCACTTCTGAAATTGCCGTTTCATTAACGATTGACAATACCAAACACTTAAAGGAAATTACAAAAGAGCTTGAAGAGTTTGCAAATGTAGAAGTTGAACAGGAGCAAACTATTATTTGCATCGTTGGTAACTTACCAAAGGATAAAGCAGGTTATGGCTTTAAAGTGATGGAAGCCTTAAAAGATATTCCTTTAAGAATGGTTTCTTATGGCGGAAGCGCAAATAACATAAGCGTATTGGTAAACTCCGTTCATAAAAAAGAAGCTTTGGTTGCATTAAATAAAGGAATATTCGGATATTAATTCATGAATCATATGTTTACAGAAAAAATAATCAAAGATCTATCCGGATATAAAACACCGTTTTATTATTACGATTTATCCTTACTTCAACGCACTTTGGACACCGTTAAAACCGAAAGCGAAAAATACAACTATCATGTGCATTATGCTTTTAAAGCAAATACCAATTCAAAGATCATTAAAGTTATTGAAAAATCTGGCTTAGGTGCTGATTGTGTAAGTGGTAACGAAGTGAAGTGTGCTGTTGAAAATGGATTTGATGTTTCTAAAATTGTGTTTGCCGGTGTTGGGAAAAGCGATGATGAAATTAACTACGCGCTTGATAACAACATTTTTTGTTTTAACTGCGAAAGTATGCAGGAACTGGATGTAATGAACGAGCTGGCCGCTAAAAAAAATAAAGTTGCCAATATTGCCCTTCGTATTAATCCGAATGTGGATGCGCATACTCACAAATACATTACAACGGGTTTAGAAGAAAATAAATTCGGGATCAATCCTTATGAATTTGAAACGGTGATTGAAAAATTAAAAGGATTATCAAGCTTAAAACTCATTGGTTTGCATTTTCATATCGGTTCTCAGATCACTGATCTCGGCCCCTATAAAAAGCTTTGCCTTCGCGTCAATGAGATCAATCGTTTCTTTTTGAATAAAGGTTATGATTTACCGGTGATAAATGTTGGTGGTGGGATTGGTATCAATTACCATGAACCCGACAAAGAAAACATTTTAGATTTCGCTACTTACTTTAAAGTGTTTCATGATTTTATTGAATTGAGAAAAAATCAGGAATTACATTTTGAATTAGGCCGTGCCATTGTTGGCCAATGCGGAAACCTGGTGAGTAAGGTTCTTTATATTAAAAACGGGATCAATACTAATTTCGCAATACTGGATGCCGGCATGACGGAACTGATCAGGCCCGCCTTATACCAGGCCTATCATAAAATTGAGAACCTTACTTCTGTATCCAAATCAATCATCAAGTATGATGTGGTTGGGCCTATTTGTGAGAGTAGCGACTGCTTTGGAAAAGCGGTTGAACTACCTGAAACCAAACGTGGTGACCTGGTGGTGTTACGCAGTGCCGGTGCTTATGGTGAAGTTATGAGTAGCCGTTATAATCTCAGGGATGAAGTGAGAAGTTATTTTAGTGAGTAATTATTTTGCGCGAGGGATGCAAGCGAAAACCCTTTTGTGAGGCACGAACAAAAGATTGTAGTGAAAGCCCGGTTCCTGCTTGCCTCTTTGCAGGAACGCGCCTAGTAATTAAAATCAAACTAAGTCTTCTGTTTTTTCTTTTTAGCGGCTGGGAACAAAATATTATTCAGGATCAAACGGTAACCCGGTGAGTTTGGATGCAGACTCAGATCAGTTGGCGGATCCTCTACTCTATGTTCATAGTCCTCGGGATCATGTCCGCCATAAAAAGTCCAGGTGCCTTTCCCATGATCACCATGAATATAACGGGCTTCATTGTATGCTTTTGCTTCTCCAAGTATTAAAATATTTTTCTTAATATAGGTTTTTGTAAAAGCAGTCGTTTGTCCGTAAAATCCTTTTATTGTTTGCACATGATTCTGACACAACATTGTTGGAACAGGATCCCATTTGGCAGAAAACTCGAATAAGGTAAATACATCATTGTCTTTTGTCATACCATACTGGCGACGAGGTGTTGTGGCATCAATGGTTGAAAATTCATATTCATAAGGGTTCGTACTTAACTGATACTTTTCAAAAGCATACCCTTTTTCATAATTAATTTTTTTATTCATAGCCGGATCAGCGGGATCATGATCAAACATGGTTTCGCAAATATCAATCCCCTCAGACGCAAGTGCTATATCATAACTGTCAGTAGCGCTACACATCGCAAATAAAAAACCACCCGTAAAAACATAATCATTAATTTTTTTTGCGACTGCTAATTTTAACTGTGATACTTTTGTAAAGCCCAGTTTTTTTGCTGTCTCTTCATTATCTTTTACCTCCGTTTGGTACCAGGCAGCCTGATGAAAACCAGCATAAAAACGACCGTACTGTCCTGTAAAATCCTCATGGTGCAAATGCAGCCAATCGTAATCACCTAATTTACCAGAAATAATTTCTTCATCATAAACGATGTCATAAGGGATTTCCGCATATTTTAAAACCAGAGTTACAGCATCGTCCCAGGGTTGTTTGATCTTGGGAGAATAAACAGCAATTCGTGGTGCTTTTTCTAATTTAATAGCATCCTGGTTTACTTCGGGGTTTGCAATTTCTGCTAAAATTCCATTTGACTGCGCATCAGAAATGATCTCGTAACTAATTCCTCTTATGGTACATTCAGAAGTTACTGGTTTTGAATTTGGGATTAAAAAACTTCCACCTCGGTAATTAGTTAACCATTGAATTTCCAATTCACCTTTCAAGGCCCAGTAGGCGATTCCATAAGCCTTCAAATGATTCTTTTGTGTTTCATCCATGGGGATCAGGATATAAGCACTAAAACATTTAAAAGTAAGCAGTAAAAACAAGGGGAATAAAAACAGTTTCTTCATTATAGTTCTAAGGTACAAATTTCTTTATTTTTGGTTAGTTAATAGCTGTTAATTTACAATTGTTTTTTTAACCACATAGGCACATAGTTTTAAAACCCTCACAAAGAAGCTATGCTTTACATAGTGAAATATGTGTAAAGAAGATGTTTTCCATTCATTATCTATAAGTTTTGGAGACCGATTATAAATAGTCTTAACCGTGATACACTCTTGAAAAAACGATAACTCCATCACTAATTTGTAATACCTCCCCCACTCTTAAATCCGCTTCTCCTTCAACGTGTCGGATATATTCCATAAAAACCTGCTCATCATCTGCTGTCAATTTTATTACCTCATATTGTAAAGTCGGTAATCGGTCAAAAGCATCCTGCCACCATAGGCGTAATTCAGGTTTACCTTTAATTAATCCATTCGTTTCAGGCTTTCTTATTTTTAATTTGGGGCTAAAATGTTGCGCCTGATCATCGTATAATGAAAGTAGATTTTCAAGATTATGATTATTAAATGCCTCAAACCATTTTTCGGCTATTTGTTTATTCTGAATTGCGGGCATAAAAAAAAGGATTACCAAATGTAAATATAAAACATAAAAACATGTTTCATTTAATGAAATAATCATGTAACTTCAAATCAACAAAAGGAAAAATGTTTATCGTCAAATATAAGCTAACAACACATATCACCCGAATAAAACATCGGGGAATCCTTTTTATTATATTATTTATAGGAGTTACTACTCCACTATTTTCGCAATTGCTTTCGGGAAAAGTATTTGACGCATCCACTAATAAAGCAATTTCCTTTGTAAGTGTTGGTATTAAAGGCACAAACATTGGAACACTAAGTGATGAGAACGGCATATTTAAAATAAATATTGAAAAAGCCCTTGAAACTGATAGTTTAAAAATTTCAGCGATTGGATATAAATCAAAAATATTTTGCGTTCACGATATCCGCCCATCTTTTGAAGAACGCGTTTTTTTACAACCTGAAAATTATATCTTAAAAGAAATAACGATCGTTCCAACCAAAATAATAAAAAAAGTTTTAGGTAATAAACGGTATAATAAACGGGGATACTGTACTTTCAATTCAAAAGCTAAAGGAACACAAGTTGCTATTAAATTAGAAAATAAAACCAATCGGGCACTAACAGTGGAAGATTTTAATTTTTGCTTAAATATTAATGAGCTTGGCGATAGTATAATATTCAGATTAAATTTTTATGATGAAGATAAAAATGGTTTACCAGGAAAAAGTTTATTAAAAAAACAGATCATATTTTCACCCAATCCTAATATTGGCATTAGTAAACTAAATTTAAAAAATGAATCCATTATCATTAAAGAAAAGGTGTTTTTTGTAAGCTTAGAATGTATTTCTGACCTTAACAAAAATCAAAACCAAACTGGCCGTTCACCAATAGAAATTGGCTTTAGCGGATCACCAAAAGGCCCGGTTTATGTGAATGCCGCTAGCCAGGGTAATTGGCAAAAAAAGTCAACTGCAGGGGTTGACTTTAATATTACAGTTAGCTACCAGAAATAAACATGTTGTTTATAAAAACATAAAAATGTAATTATATCTTTCTTTAACAAAACCATAAGAATTTTTAAATTGTACTTTTATACGCAAGAGATACTTATTTTTTTATGGGATACAAAAGTTTAAAAGCATGTTTGGATGATTTGGAAAAAAACAATCATCTAATCAGGATAAAAGAAGAAGTTGATCCTGAATTGGAAATGGCGGCGATTCATTTACGTGTTCATGAGATGGGTGGGCCTGCCCTGCTTTATGAAAATGTGAAGGGAAATGAATTTCAGTGCGCTTCTAATATTTTTGGAACTCTTGAGAGAAGTAAATTTATTTTCAGGGATACACTTTCCAAAATACAAACTCTGATAGAAATTAAAAACAATCCTATCAAAGCACTCAAAAATCCATTTAAATATGCGGATGTTTCCCTAACAGCATTATCAGCCCTTCCTTTAAAAAACCCTTTATCAAAACCTGTTTTGTTTAAAGAAACCACCATTGATAAACTTCCATTAATTAAACACTGGCCAATGGATGGTGGTGCTTTTGTAACTTTGCCTCAAGTCTATAGTGAGGATATTGATAAACCGGGAATCATGAATTCCAATTTAGGAATGTATCGCATTCAATTAAATGGAAATGATTATCTCATTAATAAGGAAATTGGTTTGCATTATCAATTGCACCGTGGTATTGGAGTGCATCAAAGTAAAGCTAATAAAGCCGGTAAACCATTAAAAGTTTCTGTATTTATTGGAGGGCCGCCAAGTCATTCTGTTGCAGCTGTGATGCCGTTGCCGGAAGGGTTAAGTGAAATGACTTTTGCAGGCGCTTTAGGCAACAGGAGATTCAGATACGTGTATCAGGATGGATTTTGCGTGAGTACCGATGCTGACTTTGTCATTACAGGAGAAGTATATCCGAATGAAAATAAACCGGAAGGTCCGTTTGGAGATCATTTAGGTTACTATAGTTTAAAGCATGATTTTCCATTAATGCGCATACATAAAGTGTATCATCGTGAGGATGCAATCTGGCCATTTACGGTGGTGGGAAGGCCTCCGCAGGAAGATACAAGTTTTGGGCAGATCATTCATGAGTTAACGGGTAACGCTATTAAACATGAGTTGCCGGGTGTTAAAGAAGTGCATGCTATTGATGCTGCTGGTGTTCATCCATTGCTATTAGCGATAGGCAGTGAACGTTATACGCCTTATAATCAAACCAAACAACCGGCAGAATTGTTAACCATTGCTAATCATATTTTAGGGAAAGGACAATTAAGCCTTGCGAAATATTTGTTCATCACAGCGGATGAAACCAATAAATTATCAGCGCATCACGAAGCAGAATTCTACCAATATTTATTAGAGCGCATTAACTTAAAACGTGATTTACATTTTTATACGAACACAAGCATTGATACTCTGGATTATAGCGGTACCGGCTTAAACAGCGGAAGCAAATTAGTGGTTGCGGCTTATGGAGATAAGCTTAGAACATTAGGCAATGTAATTACTGAAGAATTAAGTGATTTAAAAACCTTTGTCAATCCTCAAATTGTAATACCAGGAGTTCTTGTAATGCAAGCGGATAAATTTAAAGATTATGAAAAAGCGAACAAGGAGTTTGAACATTTCAACGAAGAAGTAAAACAAAAAAATAGTGATCTTAATGGTTTTCCAATGATCGTTATATCAGACGATTCCACTTTTACAGCGGCGACATTAAAAAACTGGTTATGGGTAACCTTTACACGTTCCAATCCGAGTAATGATGTTTATGGGATTAATTCATTTACAGAGTTTAAACATTTTGGCTGTGACAATATGATCATTGATGCACGCATTAAACCACATCATGCACCCGTTTTAGAAAGGAATCCTGAAATTGAGAAGCGTGTAGAT
>JANPOX010000094.1:0-1563 GCA_031428235.1 Bacteroidia bacterium
AAAGGAAAAGATGATATTTATTTTTTCCGATCAAAAGAACCATTAATAGGAGTAACCTTAAGTGGTATTGTATTTGATGAAAGTAATAAAGAGTTGATTCCAAATGCTTGGGTATACATATTAGACAACAATAAATTAGTGATCGATTCTACAAAAGTAAATGAGAAAGCTGAATACATGTTTGTTATAAACGATCCATCTAAAGAATATTTTGTAGGAGCAAAAGAACGTTCTAAATATTACGATCGATTGGTGCCGGTGGGTAAATTACAATCAGGAGATAATAAAAAAGATATTGGCTTGTTCCCAAAATACAAATTAATATGTAGTATCAAAGATGCTAAATCAGCTACACCCATAGAGGGAGTTAAAACAACCTTTATTGATAAAGCGAACAATACGCCAAAAACATATTCAACGGATAAAACAGGAACTTTTACAGATATTATCAGAGGTAAAAAACCAGGCGACAAATTACAGTTTACGATTAAGTATGAAAAAGAAAGTTACATCACTGTTGAAAGAAGCTATGATATTACATTAGACATAAACACCGTAATTGACTTAAAGGAAGTATTGCAAAAACTAGAAATTGGTGCCGATATTGCTAAAGTTATCCAAATCAATCCTATTTACTTTGATCTTGCTAAATCAAATATCCGGGCAGATGCAGCTAAGGAATTAGATAAGATTGTGAAGGTGATGCAGGAAAATCCAACGATGACCATTGAGTTAGGTTCTCATACAGATTGCAGGTCAAGTAAAGTATCCAACGTATCATTATCGGGTAAAAGAGCTAAATCATCAGCGGCGTATATCGTATCAAAAGGAGTAACAAAAAACCGTATTGTTGGTAAAGGTTATGGCGAAAGTAAACTCATCAACCAATGTGAATGCGAGGGCAAAGTAGTTTCAACATGTTCGGAAGAAGAACATCAGGCAAACAGAAGAACGGAGTTTTTAATAACTAAGTTTTAGATTAAGAATAAAAAGCCGGCATAATTCTAAGTTACTTTCTTAGCGGAAATAATATTTAATTATCGTCTTTTTTTATAGCGTTTGGCATTTCGTATTTCCGGTTCTTTAGTTGAAGGAATGCCTGATACAAATTCAAAATCTAATTGTTTTTTAATTAGATCAGCACGTTTCACTATAATTTTTACCTTATCTCCTAAGGTATAAATTCTTCCGGTACGACGCCCAACAACACGGTAATTGTCTTCGTCAAACGAATACTGATCATCTTTCATATCGCGCATACTCACCCTGCCTTCACATTTATTTTCAATGATCTCAACAAATATTCCCCATTCGGTTACCCCGCTGATCACCCCTTCAAATTCCTGGCCTATTTTATGCTCAAGAAATTCTACTTGTTTGTATTTTATGGATGCGCGTTCTGCATCCGATGCTAATTTTTCCATTTCAGAAGAGTGCTTGCAACGCGCCTCTAATTCATCAGCTTTTAAATAATGCGCATGGTTTAATTTAGCTTCTAATAAACGATGAACCATTACATCAGGGTAACGGCGAATAGGGGAGGTGAAATGGGTATAAAAATCA
>JANPOX010000095.1:0-1965 GCA_031428235.1 Bacteroidia bacterium
TGACATACAGTTTTTTATAAACTGTATGTAAAGATAGACGATTTTTTTGGATTAGAATTGAGGTTTTTTCCACTATTTACAAAACAAGTGGTATTTGCTTTCTAAAAACTGACAGACCAACCTAAAATGGCGATAACATTAGCCTTGAACAGGTCATAAAATTATTTCAATTTGTCCAGTTCATCATCTGTAAAGTGTTTTTTCGCTTTATCTTTTGAAAACTTATTGGTATTGTAATCTTTCGACTTGTTTTTAGGAATAGATAAGCTATTCCATTCGGTCTTCTTTAACATTTTAGCATAAAACACAATTTGTCCAACATGATAAGGATAATGCGCCAATTGTCGGTTAATCGCTTCTAACACACTGTGTCCTTCATTTCTGATATAAATGGTTTGAGATAAGTGTTCCGGTTTAAGATCATTCAGGGCATTGAATAAGCAATCCCAGCCTTCGTTCCATATTTTGAGAAGTTCCTGCCTTTTATATTCTAATAGTTGTTTGTCATGCTGGCGTTGTTCTGTCACACTGAGCGGAGTCGAAGTGCTTCCGTTAATTTGGTTTCTGAGATCCGTGGATTCTTCAAACTCTCCATCACGGTCTCTCCATTCTTTTTCTCCATCGGTAGTTAAAAAATCTGTCCAACGTGATAACATATTACCATGTAAATGTTTAATGATGGTAGCAATGCTGTTCGTGTCTTCATTAACTGCGATAAAGAGCTCCTCAGGTTCCAATTGTTCAATCGCTTTTTCGCCCAATGTTTTATAATACAAGAACTGGCTGTTAGCGCTCCTTAAAAAATCTTCAGATACTGTCATCTTGTTTATATATTATATAAACCGTCACCCTGAGCGGAGTCGAAGGGTATTCGATAAGGCTTCGACTCCGCTCAGCCTGACAAAAAATTAGTAATTAATTAATTTATGTAACTTTTCTTTAAAACGTTCTTTTGGTAAGAAATTAATTTCCAGATCTGCATTCATCGGTACCGGTGTATCCAAACTTCCTTCACGCATTACTGGTGCATCTAAATATTCAAAACAATGTTCAGTGATCAAAGCACTTAGTTCACCACCAATACCACCGGTTAAAGTATCTTCATGTAAAATAAATGCTTTCCCGGTTTTCTTCACAGAAGTATAAATAGCTTCGGTATCCAATGGCGCCAGTGTTCTTAAATCGATCAGGTCAGCAGAGATCTCAGGATTATTTTTTAATAATTCAATTGCCCAATGAACACCTAAACCATAAGTCACGATCGTAACATCAGCGCCTTCTTTTACCAAACGCGCTTTACCAAACGGAATGGTATAGTATTCATCTAAAATATCTTCGTCAATACTTCTGTATAAAGCCTTATGTTCAAAGAACATCACAGGATTAGGATCTTCAAATGAAGCAATTAATAAACCTTTCGCGTCACTTGGAAAAGCAGGATAAGCAATTTTTAATCCCGGAGTTTTAAAGAACCAGGCCTCGTTACTTTGGCTATGAAATGGACCAGCCGCAACACCTGCACCGGTTGGCATCCGAACTACCACATCGGCCTTTTGTCCCCAACGGTAATGAGATTTTGCTAAATTATTAATGATCTGAGTCATACCTTCTGTTACAAAATCAGCAAACTGCATTTCCACCATCGCTTTATGTTTATTAATGGATAAACCAAAACCGGCACCTAAAATAGCAGATTCACAGAGAGGAGTATTACGCACTCGTGCTTTCCCAAACTCTTCTACGAAACCATCGGTAATTTTAAATACACCACCATAATCTGCAATATCCTGACCCATTAATACCAGGTTATCGTGCTTTCGCATAGCTAAACGCATTCCATCACTAATTGCATCAATTAATCGTTTGTTGGTTTTATTGCCTTGTTTATTGGAAGTATCTTCTATCGTGCAAGGCATGAATAATTCCGCGATTTCTTTTTCAGTATTAGGCGGAGGTAAAGTTTCT
>JANPOX010000096.1:0-2026 GCA_031428235.1 Bacteroidia bacterium
ATCACCAAATGATACAGTTTATTTCGCAACTGGAACTACACCATGTGCACCAATTGCAGACTTTGCAGCAAATAATTTTGCAAGTTGTGCAGGGCAATCTATAGTGTTTAATAGCACTACTTATAATACTTCTGTTCCCACAACTTTTGCATGGGTTTTCGAAGGTGGTACTCCCTCTACATCTACTCTAGCTACTGAAACAGTAACTTACAGTACTCCGGGAACATATTCTGTATCTTTAACAGTTACTAATGCAGATGGAACCAGTACCAAATCTGTAGATAATTATGTAAAAACAAACTGGAATGCCGGCCAAACAACTTTACCTTATTCTGAAAACTTTGAAAGTGGACAGTGGTGGCCAGCTGGTTTTACAGTAGAAAATCCTGATCTGAATTCTCCGGGCTGGGCGTTATCATCTTATGGAAATGCTTCTGCTTATTCTGTAGTTTTAGGAAATGCTAATCAGGTGAGTAATTTCCCTGGTTATAATGCAAATGTGGATATCCTTAATTTGCCTCCTTTCGATTTTACTAATACTACAAACATTTCTATGTCATTTGATTATTCTTTTGCAAGAAAAACTGGTGTGGTTGCTGATACTTTTAAAGTTCAGTACAGTTTAGATTGTGGTGGCTCCTGGAAAACCTTTATTGGAAGCATACCTGCATCTACTCTGGCACTTAGTGGTGGAACAGTTAATGCTCCATATGTACCATTGAGTTCTACAATACCAAATCCTAAATGGAAAACATATGCTATATCTTCTTTTGCAGGTAGTTTTCTTGCTAATAAAAGAGATGTAAGAATCCGTTTGTGGTTCCAAAATGATATTTCTACAGGTGAATCTCAAAATTTATACATTGATAATGTTAATGTTTCAGGAATTGTTGGTATTAATGAATTTGAGAACTCTTTAGGTTTAGCAATTTATCCAAATCCAACAAGTGCTGCAGCAGTAATTGAATTCACTTCTCCTTCTAGTTCCAAAGCTAATATCACCGTATTTGATGTTACCGGACGAGTAGTTGAACAAAATACAATTAACGCAGATGCTGGTATAACTACTAAGCACACTATTAATTCATCCAATCATTTAATGTCGGGTATTTATTTTATCTCCATTAATATTGATGGTAAAAAAGTAGTTAAGAAATTAATAGTTCAATAATTAAATTGGTAATTTTTTTATAGAGTCTCCCTGGAAACAGGGAGACTTTTTTTTGAATAAAAATTCGTCTCCTTTTATTCTTCCTCTTATGATTCACTAAAAATTGTATCTTTGGGGCTCAAAATAAATTTACATTTTATAGTAATAATCGATTATGAAGCTTTTAAGATTCTATATTTTATACCGTTTACAAATAATAATAGCCTTTATCATTTTGGGAGTCTTATCTCATTTTTACCTGGATGTGGTAACTGAATGGATCTGTTATTCTTTTGCAATCATTTCACTGGTTTTGTATTTTATGATGGGAACCATGCGTCTGGTGCAGGAAGCAGTAACAGAAGGAGATGTTGAAAAAGCACAATTTTATTTAAATAAAATTAAATTCCCAAGGTTGTTGTTTAAACCTATCCGTTCGGGCTATTATATGTTACAAAGTAATTTATCTATGGCTACCAATGATTTGGATAAAGCCGAAGCTAATATCAGAAAGAGTCTTAAAATAAAATCGAAAATTACAGGCGATATGGAAGGTTCTAATTTAATGCAATTAGGGTTTATCGAACTTAAGAAGGGAAACACCAAACAAGCCCGTTTGCACTTATTGGATGCAGTTAAAGCAGGAATACCTGATAAAGATAGTCTTGCGGCGGCACACCTTCAATTGTGTAACATTGAGGCACAGCGCATGCAGTATAGAATAGCCAAACAACACTTTAAAAAAGCAAAGGACCTGAAACCTAAAAATGATGAAATTCTTTCCCAGCTAAAAAGTATGGAGAAGCAGATTAGCAGGATGCCAGGATAATAAAAACTAGGCTCTCTCAAAAGTTAATTTTACGGTCATTCTGATCC
>JANPOX010000097.1:0-3421 GCA_031428235.1 Bacteroidia bacterium
AGCAAGAGAAGAATACATTAAAGTATTTAGAAAAGCTAAAGCAATATTTAAAAAATATGAAGTCAGTAATGACTATTTAAGTTGCATTCTTTCGCTTGGAATACAATTAACAAAACTAAATAAACTAATTGAGGGTAATGATTTTTTAAAGGAGTCAGAAAAATTAGCATTAGAAATTAACGACTATGATAATTTAATCACTATTTATGATGAGCTTGCATTTAATGCAAAAATGCAAGGGAATATTGAAGCCGAGAGAAATTATTTAAGATCTTATATTTTATATAACGATTCTTTATTTCAGAAAAGCAAAGCAAAAGCAATCGCGGAGCTTCAAACTAAATACGAATCAGACAAAAAAGAAAAAGAGAATGAACTATTAACGCTTGAAAATAAAAATAAAAAACTAGTCATTTACTTTGCTTTGGGTGGCTGTGCTTTATTACTAGGCTTGGTATTTTTTATATTCAGGGGATATAGGACTAAAAAGAAGGCTAATCTGGAATTGGAAACTAAAAACTCCATAATCAATCAACAAAAAACACTCGTAGAAAAACAAAAAGCAATCGTTGAGGAACAACACCAGGATATTACGGACAGTATCAAATACGCTCAAAGGATACAGGGCGCTATTTTACCTCCTAAAAATATGTGGGAGAAAATATTACCAAACTCCTTTGTATTGTATATGCCTAAAGATGTTTTAAGCGGAGATTTTTACTGGATCGAAGAAACGAAAGATTATATTTATGTAGCCGCTGCAGATTGCACAGGTCACGGGGTTCCTGGGGCGTTAATTTCCATTGTTAATTTTAATTTATTAAACAAAGCTGTTTTAGAACAGAACCTCGTCACTCCATCTGAAATTTTAGATGCTGTGAATATTTGGTTAACTGAAAGTTTACATCAAACTTTCAGAGAAAGCACTGTAAGAGATGGAATGGATGTAGCTTTAATTGCCATTCATAAGCACTCCAATGAAGTATTGTTTGCCGGCGCTAATAACCCAATTTATATTGTTTCACATGGAGAACTGAAACAAATTAAAGGAGATAAATTTCCTGTAGGTGCTTTTGTGGAAGATCAAATTCAAAAATTTACTACCAAACGATTTGCCGTTGATAAAGGAGATTGCATTTACCTTTTCTCAGATGGATATGCTGATCAGTTCGGAGGTGAAAATGGCAAAAAGTATAAATACGCGCCATTCCAACAAAAATTGATTGCTATTTCTGAATTAGGATTATCTGAACAAAGAAAGTACATGAAAGAAGAATTCAATAAATGGAAAGGAGCTCACGAACAAGTGGATGATGTACTCTTGGTGGGAATTAAGATTATTTAAACATTACGTTTTGGTGGCTCCCAGGCACTTTCATTGGACGCAGAAATGAATTTAAAGTAACCAATCAATAATCCAAAGTTCATTAAGATGAAGTGTCCCAGTGAATTTATAACTGGCAATTTTATATTTGCTTTTTCAAATGAAATAGTCAGTAATGGTAAAATAATCAATAAGGTGTATGACACAGTAACGATAGCAAAAAGAGGAATATAAAAAGCAATGGTTACTGAAAACAAAAATGAAAACAACAGCGCAAACGGAGTGAACCATCTTAACACTTTATGCGAAAAAAAAGCAAAACCAAATCCCTGATGAATTGGCCGCAAAAGGTTTTGGTAATATTTTAAATTTCTGAAATTTCCCAGCGAAATCCTTATTTTTCGTTTAAATTCAATTAGTGGAGAATCATTCACATCTTCATAACACAACGCTTCTGGTTCAAATAACACTTTACCATTTTTTGAAATGACATCCAGTGTTATGAAAAAATCATCCATTAAAAAACCATCCGGAACTTTTACAAAACTGCTTTTGAGGATCGCGTAACAGCCTCCCTCAACTCCTACACAAAATCCATATTTCAAACTTTCGTGATATTTTAATTGGTTTTCGAAATTCATATAAAAAATTTCCTGTCCCGAAATACCTTCATTTTTAGGAGAAAATTTATGAATGTTTCCGCATACCATCGTTGCTTCTTTCACAATCAAATTATAAACTAGTGCTTTGACAGTTTGTGGTTCAAAAAAAACATTAGCGTCTGTAAAAATCAAATGCTCTGTTTCTGTCCGATCAATTAATTCATTAATTATTTTTAGTTTGCCGTGACGGGTATGTTTCTTTTCTAAACTAATATTGGAATTTTGCGCTATGAACTCCTCAATGATAGCGTTTGTCTGGTCGGTTGAATTATCAGATCCTATTAAGACCTTTAGTTTAGCTTTTGGGTAATCAGAATTTAAAATAGATTCCAGTTTTCTTTTGATCACTTTGTCTTCATTAAACACTGAAAAAACAATGGTAACCAATGGCCATTCGGTAACCAAAGAATAGTCATTTTTTATCCTTAATAAAGCCCTTGTAGATACTTTCATATACAAGGGAAAAATCACGTAACTGAATACGGGAATTAACAAGCATAATAAAAAAAGTATTAAAAGAATATAGATCATTATTTATAATATGTTCATGCATTTCGACTTCGCTCAATGTGACACACTTCGACATTTTAAAGCTTTGTGTGACAGAAGAACGAACGAAAAATTAATTTACAGAATAATCTTTAACGATGTTATACAAAGTATCTCTTTCCACCGGAGTACGTTTAACCTGAGAAATAATATCCACTAATTCCTGCGTGGTTAATTTAGGAGTTTGCTCTTCGGCACCAGCCATACTGTAAATTTTAGTCGTGTCATCAATGGTTCCATCCATATCATCCACACCAAAATTTAATGACAACTGTGCTGTACTTCTTCCTATCATGGCCCAATACGCTTTAATGTGATCAAAATTATCAAGGTAAATTCTGCTGATGGCATAATTTCTTAAGTCCTCAATTACACTTACTTCAGGCACATCCGACATATCATTATTTCCATTTCTGAATTTTAAAGGAATAAAAGCATTAAAACCTTTAGTTTCATCCTGAAGCTGACGTAATCTTTCCAGGTGATCTACGCGATGCGCAAACGTTTCTATGTGTCCGTATAGCATTGTTGCATTTGAATGCATTCCCAAGCCGTGCCATATTTTATGAATGCTCAGCCACTCTTCGGCACTACATTTACCTCCGGCAATTTTATCGCGAATCTCCTTATCAAAAATTTCCGCTCCACCACCGGGCATTGAATCTAATCCTGATTCTTTCAGCAATCTCAAGCCTTCTTCGTAAGTAACTTTTGCTTTTTTGAATATGTAATGACATTCAACAGGCGTTAATGCTTTCACATGCAAATCCGGGCGATGAGATTTTATCGCTTTAAATAAGGAAGTATAAAAAGTAAGATCTTGTTTTGGAATAACACCTCCGGTAATATGCACTTCTGTTACTTCTTGTTCATCATACTTTTTAAT
>JANPOX010000098.1:0-11634 GCA_031428235.1 Bacteroidia bacterium
TTATATAATAAAACGGCAATAAATAAAAAATGAAAGAGGTATTGTAATACATAACCGATCATGATCTTTGTTTTGCTCCCAGAATTATAATGCGGAGCTGTTGTTAAATGTCTTTGTTTTTGGCGCTTCCAATCGGCAAAAGTAGTTTTAGCCAAAGAATAAGTAATGGCATTTGTAGAAACTGCCACGTTCGTATTGTCATTGGTACAGGCTTGGTTAATAAACAAATCATCATCTCCGGAAGTAATATGGTAATGTTTAGAGAAACCTTTTTCTTTATAAAATAACTCTTTTTTATAGGCTAAATTTCTTCCAACTCCCATATAACCTTTACCTTTTATAGCAGCCGACAAATAATTTGCAGCAATTAAAAAAGTATCAAAACGAATTAATTTATTAAGGAAACCCGGTTCTTTTTTATAGCCACCATAACCCAAAACAATTTCTTTTTTATTTACAAAGCCTGCGCTCATTTCACTCAGCCATTGTTCACTGGCAGGAAAACAATCGGCATCGGTAAATAATAAATTATCATATTTTGCTCCTTTTATACCAATTAAAACCGCATATTTCTTGCCATGTTTGTAGTAATCATCTTCCTTAATGGTTACTTTTTTCAGGTTAGGGAAAATTTTGGCGAACTCATCAATAACGTTTTCGGTATTGTCCATAGAACAATCATTCACTACAACAACTTCAAATTCAGGATAATCCTGAACAAGTATTTTTGGCAAAAACTCGGTAAGATTATCATCTTCATTTCGGGCACATATAATAATTGAAACAGGCTCTTTCGCAGAACTCGTTTCAAGAGAAGTCGTTTTTAAATTACCTAATGGTAAAACATTTATGGCATAGTGAATAACAATGCCTATCAACGACACAAAAAAAGCAACCAACAAGAGTTCGTCTGCTCCTATTTCAACAAAATCAGGAAAATACATACCGCAAAAATACCATGGATACTGCCATATAATTCTCTTATCTTTGTAATTATTAAACAAAGAAATTAACAATCCTGACATGTCTATCGGAGATCACTCCTGGCGCCATTTTCAGGAGAATTATAAATTTATTTTCTGCCGTTTGTAAACTCATAGTTACATAATTACAAGTTGCAAAAAAGATCAACCAGTATCACTATTTAAAAATGCTTACAGAAATAAAAGCTATCATATTTGACATGGATGGGGTTATCATAGACTCCGAACCGCTTTGGCGAAGAGCCATGATTGCTAATTTTATAAAAATAGGTATTCCTTTTAGTGATGACCATTGCCGCATAACCACCGGTTTACGATTTAAAGAAGTGGCTGAATTCTGGTTCAAAAAACATGAAATAAGCCATATTACGGTGGATGAATTTGATGAACAGGTGATCAACAGTTTATGTGAATTGATCTACCTGGAAGGCAAAACTATGACCGGGGTAGCTGAAGCCCTTCAATTTTTTAAGGAAAAAGGATTTAAAATCGCCATTGGAACTTCTTCCAATACAAAACTCATGAATACTGTTGTAGATGTTTTGAATATCCGCCATTATTTTGATGTGCTTTGCTCGGCAGAACATATGGATTATGGGAAACCACACCCGGAAGTTTATCTGACATGCTCCAAACAATTAAATGTTCATCCGCTTCACTGCCTGGTTATCGAAGATTCACTGAATGGTATTGTAGCCGGAAAGGCAGCTCAAATGAGAGTAGTGGCAATTCCTGAAGAGATCAATAAAAACAACCCTAAATTTATGATTGCTGATTACAATCTAGGATCATTACTCGAGATTACTAATTAATTATTCCATTGCTTTCCTAAGGAACTGGTTCATAGGATACATCGCTTTGAAAATTTTCGATACATTGTCCGGAAAATTTTTATCCAGCACTTCACTGTCCTTCAAAGTAATCTCCATAATAAAATGTTTATGTTGAAGTAGGCTTAACTCCGGATGATCCTTTGGATAGCCCTTCGGAGCTGTTTTCAATTTATCATCCTGAGAGAGATCTTTAAAATATGTTTTGAAATCTTTCGCATTCATAATTTTTTTAAAGTCTGATGCATGATAGTCAATTTCCTGTCGGATAGCTGCTAACATTGCCGGCTCAGGCTGCCATGAGCCACCGGCTAAAAATGATTTCCCGGGCTCTATATGAATATAATAACCAGGAATGCCTGATTTTTTTCCACCCGGACTAATACTGGCACCCATATTTAACTTATAAGGAGATTTATCTTTACTGAACCTAACGTCCCTATTGATCCGGAATAAACATTTACTGGATTCAAGTCCGGCTATGGCTTTATCAAAAACAGAACTTTTATCAATCACAGATTTTACAACAATTTCAAATTCAGCCTTACAGGCCTCGTATGTTTTTCGATTTGTATCAAACCATTCCTTTTGGTTATTCTTGGCCAGTTGTTTTAAAAATTTAAAGGTTGCTTCCATAGTGATTAACTTTACGTGATAATAGTACTCAAATTTAAAATAAAATCCATTGAAATAATTTACAGTCATTCACATTGAAATAAGAAATTCAAAACATATTTTGAGGCTTAATGCTTATATTTGATCACAAAACAGCACTATATTTTAACAATGCAAAAAAACAAAATTCCACATATAAATCGAGAAATAAGTTGGCTCTCATTTAATGATCGTGTACTGCAGGAAGCATCCGATTCTTCTACACCGCTCATTGAACGCCTTAAATTTTTAGGAATTTTCAGTAATAACCGTGATGAGTTTTATCGTGTTCGAGTTGCTACCATCAATCGTTTATCTAAACTTGGAAAAAAGGCCATAGCGATTTATGGAGATGATCCAAAAGAACTTCTTCAAAAATTGCAACGTAAGGTTATTGAACAACAAAAACGTTTTGAGGAAATTTACCAGGAGTTACTTCATGAATTAGCGAAGGAAAATGTATTTATCATTAACGAAAAACAATTAACGCTTGCTCAACAATCTTACGTAAAGGATTACTTTCAAAAGCATGTAGTGAATATGTTATTCCCGATGATGGTTGATGAGAATAAACCGTTTCCTTACATGAAAGATAAATCAGGTTATTTGTTTGTCCGCCTGATTTCTACTAACCAGAAACAAAAAAATAAATATGCCCTTATTGAAATTCCATCAAGGGTTACAAGTCGTTTTATTGTTTTGCCACAGGAAAAAAATAAAAAATATATTATTCTTTTAGATGATTTGATCCGTTTTAACGTGCATGAAATGTTTGCTGTTTTTGGTTACACCACCAAAGAAGCCATCAACATTAAATTAACACGGGATGCCGAACTTGACATCGACCAGGACGTGAGTAAGAGCATGCTCGAAAAAATATCAAAGAGCGTTAAAGATAGAAAAAAAGGTTTGCCTGTTCGATTCGTTTATGACAGCACTATGAGCCGGGAAATGCTTTCCTTTATAATGAAAAAATTAGGGATGGATAAAAAAGATAATGCCATTCCCGGTGGACGTTATCACAATTTTAAAGATTTCATTGGCTTTCCAAATATCGGAGAAAAAAAATTAGTGTATGATCATCCACCAGCACTAAAACATAAATATTTGACAAATATCAATACAAGTATTTTAAGTGTGATCAAGCAAAAAGATATTTTGCTGCATTACCCCTATCATACTTTTGATCACATCATTACTTTATTACGCGAAGCATCAATCGATCCAAGTGTTGAATCTATTAAAATAACATTGTATCGCGTAGCTGATTCTTCAAAGATCGCGAACGCCTTGATTAATGCTATTAAAAATGGAAAAAAAGTAACCGTGCTCGTTGAATTACAGGCACGGTTTGATGAAGAAAATAATATTTACTGGGCAAACAAATTACAGGAAGAAGGCGCCACAGTAATTTATGGTGTTCCCGGCTTAAAAGTGCATAGCAAATTATTTTTAATTACAACACGCATTAATGGTAGAGCAACTCAATACGCTCACATCGGGACTGGTAATTTTAATGAAAAAACAGCGCGCATCTATACTGATTTTAGTTTATTAACTGCTGATAAAAACATTACTCAGGAGATCAGTCATATATTCGATTTCTATTCCAATAATTTCAAAACAGGATCCTATAAACATCTTGCAGTAGCACCATTCTTTATGCGGCAAACATTTGTCAATTTAATCGATAAAGAGATAATGAATGCGAAGGCGAATAAAAAAGCTTACATGATCCTGAAGATGAACAGCCTGGTAGATAAAGATATGATTGGTAAATTATATGAAGCATCTAAAGCGGGAGTTCAAATTACTTTGATCGTAAGAGGGATTTGCTCGTTGGTTACAGAAATTGAAGGATTTAGTGATAACATCAGGGCTTACAGCATTGTAGATAAATACCTGGAACATGCCCGTGTTTTCATCTTTGGCAATAACGGTGATGAAAAGGTTTATATAACATCAGCTGACTGGATGAGTCGTAACTTAGATAGTCGAAGCGAAGTGGCGGTTTCCATTAACGACCCCGAAGTGAAAAAACAAATTAAAGATATTATCAATATTCAATTGTCAGGTAATACTAAAGTTAGGATACTTGATAAACTACAACAGAACATATATAAAAAAGCTAAACCTGGTGAGAAAAAAGTCAGGGTGCAGGATGAAACCTACAACTATTTAAAAAACGATAAAGACATGCATTTGAAAAAAGCAACCAAACCTAAATCAATTTCAAAATTATGATCTTTGCCGCTGTAGATATTGGAAGTAATGCCATGCGCTTACTGTTTTGTAGGGCCTACGATGTAAACGGAAAGCCTCACTTTAGTAAAGAAGAATTAATCCGTTTACCAATTCGTTTAGGAGAAGATGTTTTTTTAAACGGAAGAATCTCAGAAAGAAAAGCGGAAAAATTAATCACGGCCATGAGAGGTTTCAGAGAGCTCATTAAAGTATATGAAGTTGATGGGTACCGTGCTGTTGCCACCAGCGCGATGCGCGATGCAAGTAACAGCTCAGAAATTATAGCTCGTATTAAAAAAGAGGCCGACCTGGATGTAGAAATTATTGATGGAAAGCTGGAAGCTCAGTTAGTTTTTTCAAATCATATTGCTGAAGTATTAAATCCTAAGCACTCTTATCTTTACATTGATGTTGGCGGTGGAAGTACTGAATTAACTTTATACAGTAACCAAAAAGTAATTGCATCCAAATCTTTTAATATTGGTACGGTACGTATGCTCCTGAATAAAGTTGAAAAAGATGAATGGGAGTTAATGAGGGAATGGGTAAAAAAAACAACATTTGGCCACAGCCCTTTACATGCAATTGGTTCAGGAGGAAATATTAATAAAATATTTAAAATGACCAAGAAGGATAACAAAAATTTAAGTTATCAAAAATTGAAAAGTATCAATGATATGCTTAATTCATATACCTATGAAGAGCGCGTTGAAGTGCTGGGTCTAAAACCCGATAGAGCGGATGTTATTGTGCACGCTTCCAAAATATTTATTACTATCATGAAAACTGCTGACATTGATGATATTTTTGTTCCCCAGATTGGTTTATCGGATGGAATTATTCATGAAATGTATGATCGGTATAAACAGAAGTAAATAAAGTTGCTGGTTCTAATTCCCCTCTTCAAGAGGGGTGTCAGCCAACAGGCTGACGGGGTGTTATTGCCTAATTATTAGTTAAATGGAAAAACAACTAAAAATCTTAAAAATAGGAGATACTTTTTTAGTACCTAAACCTATAACTGAGCTACCTTATAATCCAAATTTAAAATTAAGAGCAAAAGAATTACGCCAGGCAAGAAATTTATCTGAGGTGTTATTTTGGATGCAGGTTACTAAAGGCAGATTTCATAACATAGATTTTGACCGGCAAAGGGTAATAGGAAATTTTATTGTTGATTTTTATATAAAACAACTTGGATTAGTAATTGAAATTGATGGTTCGAGCCACGATACAAAAAACGAATATGATACAATGAGAGAAGCGTATTTAATTTCTCTAGGTTTAAAAATTTACAGGATAAAAGTTGTAAATGTGATGCAGAATATGTCAGCTACACTTTCTGAATTAGAAAAATATATTATACAAAATTTTGGAACGGTAGAACAATAGCCACCCCGTCCGCCAAGCGGCCACCCCTCTAAAGGAGGGGAATAAGAACAAAATTATTTATCCGCTAAATAAATAGAAGCAAGTCCCCAACCTACTGAACTATAAGTTGCTTTTTTGTATCCAACTTTTTCAAGAATCTGGATAAATCTTTCGTTATCAGGAAATGCCTTAATGGATTCAGGCAAATACGTGTATGCCCTAGAATCTTTAGAGAAAATTTTACCTAATGTTGGAGTTATAAATTTGAAATGAAATTTATAGAACTGTTTTATAGGAAATTTTGTGGGAGAAGCAAATTCTAAAATACATAATTGTCCGCCTGGTTTTAAGATACGCAACATATTAGTTAATCCTTTTTCAAGGTTTTCAAAATTCCTGACGCCAAAACCAACCGTAATGGTATCCATTGAATTATCAGGCAAATCGCATGTTTCTGCATCCCCGTATTGGAGTGTAATAATCTTTTCAAAATGCAGCTCTTCAATTTTTTTTCGGCCATACTTCATCATTCCTTCGCTGATGTCGATCCCAATAATTTTCACAGGGTTCAACTTCATAGCACCTATAGCAAAATCAGCCGTACCGGTTGCAACATCTAAAATTTGTTTCGGATTACGGGAAGCAATTAATTCAATACATTTTTTTCTCCAACCTTTATGAATTCCAAGTGACAATAAAGAATTTAAAAAATCGTAACGAAAAGCAATATTATCAAACATATGAGCAACCTGCTCTTTTTTTGATTGGTTGGTATTGTAGGGGGTAACTTGTTTCATATTGTTTCCCGCAGATATCGCGGATGTTCGCAGATTAATAAATTCAAAAACTATCAGCGCCGATTTGCGAAATCCGCGAGACAAACTAATTACTTCACAAAGTCAAGCTTCAAAGATTCCTCCAGCAATTGTTCTTTATTCACAGGCACAACGCCGATTTGTTCACAAACCAAGCCACCTGCTAAATTTGAAATAGCAGCCATTACAATAGGGTTCACATGCAGAGCAACTAACAATGCGGCGATACTAATCACTGTATCTCCTGCCCCACTCACATCTGCAATACTTCGTATGTGCGCCGGTGTATGATTTTTTTCAGAACGGGAATTAATCAGAACACCTTTTTCTGCTAAAGTAACTAATGCGGTTTCAAATTTTTGTTTCACTCTGAAACTACTGATAGCTCGTTGTAACTCATTGATGTTATCAGAACTAATATCAAGCTTTAAGCCTTCACGAAGTTCTTTTAAATTTGGTTTGAATAAAGTAACACCTTTATACGCATTAAAATTTTTCTTTTTAGGATCCACACACGTAGGAATTCCTTTACTCCTGGCTAATTCAACAACTTTGGAAATCAGTTTCGGTGTGATCAATCCTTTATTGTAATCTTCAAATAAGATCACATCAATTTTATCATTTTGTATAATGTAAGAAATAAGTGTGATTAATTGTTGTGTTTCAGACGGCGCGATATCTTCTTCAATTTCTTCGTCAATACGCAGTAACTGGTGATTGTTACCAATTACACGGGTTTTTTGCGTAGTAATGCGGCCACGTGATTTTAAAATTCCTTTTTGACTTAATTTTTGTGTTTTTAAAAGGTCTAAAAAAGCCTGGCCTTCATAATCAATTCCAATCACAGAACACAATATAGGATTAGCTCCCATAGCTTGAATATTCAGAGCCACATTGGCTGCGCCACCTAATCGTTTTTCTTTTTTATTTACTGAGATAATTGGTACAGGAGCCTCAGGAGAAATACGATTTACTTTTCCCCACATGTAGCTATCAATCATTACGTCACCAATGATTAATACATTCAGGTTACTAAACGATTTGAAGATCTCGCGAATGTGTTCTTTTTTTACAGATAATTTTTTCATTTACTATTCTTAATGTTTCAACCGCAAAGAAGCAAAGACTTTTCGCAAAGAACACTGAGAATTTATCTCTTTTGTCCCTTAGGTCTCTTTATATCTTAGGTCCCTTTATTTTAATTTTTCAATCGCTTCTTTCATCCTTCGAAGTGCTTCTGTTAGTTTATCTTCAGAAGTTGCATACGAAAAACGAATGTACTTATCATCACCAAACGCAGCGCCCGGTACTAAAGCCACATGTGCCACATCCAATAAATACATAGAAAGATCCGTTGCATTTTTTATGGTATAACCATTATGGGATTTGCCAAATAAAGCGGAAACTTCAGGGTAAACATAAAAAGCTCCCTGTGGAGTATTTGTTTTAAATCCTGGAATACCTTTCATCAATTCTAAAACAAGATTTCTTCTTTTTAAAAATGCATCACGCATGTAATTGGTACTTTCTGCAGGTAATTCCATGGCTGCATGCATTGCTTTTTGAGTAATGCTGCAGGTGCCGGATGTAAATTGTCCCTGCATTTTATCACAGGCTTGTGCAATCCATTTTGGAGCTGCCATAATTCCACCTCTCCAACCTGTCATCGCAAAACCTTTAGATACACCGTTGATAGTGATTACCCTATCTTTTATATCAGGAAACTGAGCCATACTTTCATGTCCACCAATAAAATTAATATGTTCGTAAATCTCATCACTCATGATATATAACTCATCATGCTGTTTTACAACATCCGCTATAGATCTTAATTCCTCTTTACTATATACAGACCCAGTAGGATTACAGGGAGTGCTAAACATCATCATGCGTGTTTTTGGTGTGATGTGCGCTTGCAATTCTTCCGCAGTAATTTTAAAATCATTTTCAATAGTGGTATCAATAATTATTGGCACACCACCTGCTAATTTCAAGATTTCAAGATAGCTTACCCAAAATGGAGATGGAATAATTACCTCATCACCGGGATTAATTAAACATAATACGGCATTAGCGATACTTTGTTTAGCTCCGGATGAAACCACTATATCATCAGCAGTATAATCTAAATTATTATCGCGTTTAAATTTATGAGCAATAGCCTGACGTAATTCTACATAACCACTCACATGAGTATAATAAGTAAAATCTTCATTAATTGCCTTGATCGCTGCTTCCTTTATTACATTAGGAGTTTTAAAATCAGGCTCACCTAAACTTAAACTAATAATATCAACGCCTTGTGCTTTTAACTCACGGCTTTTACGAGCCATTGCAATGGTTTGTGATTCTGAAATAAGGTTTACTTTATCTGATAAATGGGTCATTCATTGGTTTTTAAAATGCGTAACAAATCTAACAAATCCTTCAACAATTCAAACCTAATTTTCGATTATTTTATTGGCTAAAATGTTATCAAATTCTTTTGTAATTCTGTGTCTTATTGGTTAATTTTCAATTATAAACATCAAACAATTTATGAATTACTGGCTTATAAAATCTGAACCTTTTAAATACAGTTGGGAACAGTTTAAAAAAGATAAAATTACCTTTTGGGATGGGGTAAGAAATTATGCCGCCCGAAATAATTTAAAAGCAATGAAAAAAGGCGATCTGGTTTTATTTTATCATAGTAATGAAGGCTTGTGCGTAGTAGGAATTGCAAAAGTTGCAAAAGAACATTATCAGGATCCTACAACTAAAGAAGAAGCCTGGGTAGCAGTAGATTTCACCCCTTTTAAGGCGATGAAAAACCCAGTGACATTATCACAAATAAAACAGGATGAATATTTGAAAAATATGCAACTCGTAAAATTACAACGCTTATCTGTAAGTATTGTGAAACCTGAAGAATTCGACAGAGTGTGTATGCTTGGAGGATTGTAACAATTTTCACCTCACGTAATATTATATTTACACAATGAAAAAGTTAACTATACTGATTGTCCTATTTTTACCATTAGCATTCACTGCGCAAATCAAAGGTAATTTCCCAACATTGACGGGACACACGCTGGAAGGAAGCGCTGTTACTGTGCCTATCAAAGTAACATCGAAGTTCACTGTTGTTGGTTTGTGTTATAAACGCTCTGCCGAAAATGATCTTAAAACCTGGATACAACCGATGTATGATGTGTTTGTAGCGAAAGCAAATGGCACTGACTATTTTGATGTTGGCAATTATTATGATGTAAATTATTTTTTTATTCCTTTAATCAGTGGTTTTAAAAAAGCTGCGGCAGATTTTAAAGCAAGTACTCAGCCGGATCTTTGGAAAAATGTGATTGATTGCGATACCGATATAGATTTATTGAAAATACAATTGAAACCTGCTGATGAAAACATCCCTTACTTTTATGTGATAGACACGGCAGGCAAAATAGTTGAGATAGTTTCAGGAAAATTTACTGAAAATAAAATGGATAAGATCCAGGATGCTATTGATTAATCTGATTAAAATATCATAATTTTAGGTTAATACCAGTATGCTAAATCCTGCTTACAATAAATTTATTTTTTTATTTATTGCCTGTAGTTTACTTCGTGTTTCTTATTCACAAAAGAATCCGACTGCAGTTTTATCAGAGTACATTCAAATTAAAAGTATTTCAGGTAATGAAAAAGAAGCAGGTCAGTACATGAAAAGTTTGTGCGATCAATTTGGTTTCTACACAACCGTTTTTTCTGATACAGATTCATCTTATAATTTTTGTGCGTCATTAGTTCCATTAGATAAAAAATTACCTTCTATACTTTTAATAAATCACATTGATGTGGTTCCGGTTGAAGAAACATCCATGTGGAAACATCATGCCTTTTCGGGAAAAATTGATAATGACACCATTTACGGGCGAGGCTCCATTGATATGAAAGGCTTAGCAGTGATGCAGGTTTTTGCTTTAAAAAAAATAAAAGAAATGGTTCACCCTGATTCATTGAAAAAAAACCTTGTCCTTCTTTTTCTTTCCGGAGAAGAAACAGGCGGATTAAATGGTGCCAGAAAAATGATTCAACCTGAAATTATTGATCAGCTTAAACCATTAGTTGTTTTTGGTGAAGGCGGTGGCGGTTTAAAAAATGTAATTGATGGTAAAGAAAATGAATTATGCTTTTTTGTATCTAATTCTGAGAAAAAAAGTATTTGGATAAAATTGGAAGCTACTGTAAAATCGCATGGACATGGATCGGTTCCTTCTTCCAAAACAGCTAACAAAATTTTATTAAAAGCGATTCAAAAAATAGAAAACACAGAAGAAAGGATTATTATAGATAAGGATGCTAAAAAAACTTTGAAAGCACTAGGAGATATAATGGGCGGCACAAAAGGATTTGTTCTAAAACATTTAAACTGGTGGATCTTTAAACCCTTTAGAAAAAAAATCATACATTCTAATGAGGCCCTTCAAACATTAGTGACTAATTCTTATCAGCTGACACAAATCCAAAATCCAAAAGGAAATTCTGTTAACCAGGTTTCTCAAACAGCTAGCGCATATTATGATTGCCGTTTATTACCTAATAGAACAGAAAAACCACTTCTGATGAAACTTCTTTTCAGAATTGTTGACCCCAGGATAAAAATCAGCATCATTGATGAATCACCCGAGGCTGATCCTTCAAAACTTGATAAGCATTTTGAAAATATGAAATCATCAATATTAAAAGTATTTCCGGAAG
>JANPOX010000099.1:0-21229 GCA_031428235.1 Bacteroidia bacterium
CTAACGCTCAGTCGCCCGCATTCTATGCCCAGGTTAGTAAAACAAGAGTGGCAGTTGGTGAAGTGTTTCAGGTTGCATTTACATTAAATGGAAGTGGGAATAATTTAGTCTACCCAAATTTAAATGAGTTTGACCTTTACTCAGGGCCAAATCAAAGCCAGAGTATGAGTATGGTGAATGGTAATATTTCTCAATCAACCACCATTTCATTTTTCCTTGCCGCCAGAAAAGAAGGGAAATTTACTATCGGTATTGCAACAGTTATGTCGGGTAATCAAAAATTGGAATCAAAGCCAATAGTGATTGAAGCAGTAAAAGCTGCAGCGCAACAACAACAGCAACAGCAGCAAAATAATCAAAGTGCTCAGCCACAACCTCAGCAGAATCAAAAAGCGGAGAAGAATCAGTACGCCAGTGAGATTACTAATGATGATTTATTTGTAAGAACATTTTTAAGTAAAACAAAATGCTATTTAGGCGAACAAATAACCCTTACCCAAAAAATTTATTCGAGAGTTGACCTGAGAGGTTTTCAAAATGTAAAATTTCCTCCTTACAATGGTTTCTGGTCTCAACAGGAAACTACCAATCAGCAAGTGAGTTTGAAACAGGAAAATGTAAACGGAGTAATGTACTATGTTGCAGATTATTGCAAAGTATTTTTGTTTCCTCAGCGCAGCGGACAAATTACTATAGACCCTGTGGAACTGGATTGTATAGTAAGAAGGCCTACTAAAAGACAACCACGCAATATTTTTGAACAGTTTTTTGGATCAGGTGGGTATGAAGATGTTGCTATTAAAGTAAAAAGTAAAGCTGTAAAAGTTGACGTACAGGAATTGCCGATTCAAAATAAACCGGTAGAGTTCTCCGGTGCCGTAGGCGATTTTGGGTATAAAGCTGAATTGGATAAGGAAAAAGTAAAAGCAAATGAAGCGATAAATTTAAAGATCACGATCAGTGGCAGAGGAAATATAAAACTAATTGAGCCACTTAAATTAAACCTCCCTGAAAGTTTTGAAACCTACGATCCAAAAGTATCTGAAAATATAAAAACAGTTGGCGGCGTGTCTGGTAGCATCACTTTTAACTATCTCATTATACCGAGGGAAAAAGGAGAGTTTGTAATGAACAACCTGAACTTTAATTATTTTGATGCGGACAAAAAACAGTACGTTTCTATTCCTTCTCCTAACATGAAACTTACTGTTTTGGAAGGCGAAGCAGGATCAGCACAAATCATTACACCCACTAAAAAAGGAGTCAAAGAAAGTGAAAACGATATTCGTTATATAAAAACCGGAGATCTCGGTCTACAAAAAAGCGATGCGGAATTTTTCTCATCCATTACTCATTATTTATTGTTGCTGTTCCCTACTCTACTATTTTTTGTCGGATTATTTTTTGTGAGACAGCATGTTAAAGCAAATAGCGATATCATGGCAGTGAAAGAACGCAAAGCGGCTATGCTGGCAAAAAAACAATTAACCATAGCGGAGAAACATATGGCCGCCAACAATAAAGATCAGTTTTTTACAGAAGTATTAAACGCACTTAATAAATACATTGGTGATAAATTTTCTTTACCAATTGTTGATTTATCAAAAGAGAAAATTTCAGAAATGTTATTATCAAGAAACGTATCCGTTGAAACAACACAAAATTTAATTGATACCTTAAACACTTGTGAATATGCTAAATATGCGCCAAGCGCTGTAACCGGCGATTTGAAAAAAGTATACCAGGATACTATCACCTTAATTTCACAAATTGAATCGCAAATTAAAAAATAGACCAATGCGGCAAATTAAAATCATATTCTTTTCAATTTGTTTCATGCTTACTTTCATTTCGCTGTTGGCAGGAAACTCTCCGCAATTAATGGCAGAACAAGCATATGCTAATAAAAATTATAAGCAGGCAATTGTACTCTATGAATCTATTTTAAAAGAGGGCGTGACTTCGTATAAATTATATTATAATTTAGGGAATGCTTATTATAAAAACAATGAATTAGGAAAAGCCATATACCATTATGAACTGGCAAATAAACTTGAACCAAATAATGAAGATGTAAAAACCAATTTAATAATCGCTAATGAAAAAACGATTGATAAAATAGAAAGCAAAGAGAACTTCTTTCTAATTGCTATAAAATCGGGACTGGTTAATTCATTATCTTCAAACGGATGGGCGTGGTTAAGTATTTTTAGCCTTATTAGTGGATTAGTATTTGCATTTATATTTTTCATCACAAAACATATAGGAATGAAAAGAATCGGATTTTTTATCAGCTTTATTTCTGTAATTACCTGTATTGCCTCGATGATACTTGGATTTATGGCCCTTAAGAGTAAACAAGAATTAAAATTCGCTATTATAACCAGTTATGAATCTAAAATTCACGAAGAGCCTAACACAGCATCAAAGAATAAATTTAGTTTACACGAAGGGGCAAAAGTAGCTGTTCTCGAATCCAACATGGAATGGACGAACATTAAACTGGAAAACGGAAATGAAGGTTGGGTAAAAACCTCCGATATAGGCCTTTTTTAAAGACTTATCTAACCACTAATTTTTGGCTAAACAATTTGTTATCTGAAGAAGCAACAACGGTATAAATACCATTATCCAATTTAGCAGGAGCATCTGAAGAAATGACATTGTTTTGCCCGTCAATTACCACTTTTGAATAACTCTCTTCGCCTTTATCATTTCTCAAAACCACCAAAACTTCTTTGTTTTCTGATCCCATTAAACTGGCAGGAGTATCGTAAACAGCACTTTGATTCAGTGCTAAATTAGAAGAAGAAATTTTATTATTAATAGAAACTAAACGAGACGATACGATTTTACCTGTTTCATTAATCTGTGTTAAACGGTAATAAGATATACCATCGTGTGGTAAATAATCAACCTCAAAATAATTAATGAGATTACTTTTATTTCCAAAACCTTTTATGGTTGTTAATGCCTCAAAATTCATGGCATCTTTAGATTTTTCGACAACGAAAAAGTTATTATTGTTTTCTGAGTCGGATGACCATGTCAATTCAACTTTCGTATTATCAAATATCGCATCAAAGCTTAATAATACAGCAGATGGCATTTCTGTGCCATCAACAGGATTTATTTTATAACCACCTTCTCCTATTTGAGAAGATAAGCTTAAAGAGGATGATAAAAAGAAAAGGACAAAAAATCGATTTAGTTTATTCATGTTTTATTTTTTTGTTTGTCAAAAGTATTGTAATTGGTCAAATAAACAAGTTAATTTGAGACTAAATGAGTGAAGAAACGGTTAAAATGAGTGAAATTTCATCAACAATTAAACGTTTATAAGTAATAAACAGGTTATTAACACAGAATTTCAATCCTAGCTAATCTATCCCTTCAAAAAACTCATAATCTTTTCTACGCTAACCTTTGCATCGCCATATAACATTTCTGAGTTTGGTTTATAAAACAAAGGATTGTCTTCGCCAGAGTAACCAGCCGACATGGAACGTTTCATAATAATTACTTTCTCAGATTTCCAGGCTTCAATTACTGGCATTCCGTAAATAGAACTGGCAGGATCATCTTGCGCACTTGGATTAACAACATCATTTGCACCAATTACCATCACTACATCTGTATTTGGCATATCATCATTTATCTCATCCATTTCCATTACAATGTCATATGGCACGTTTGCTTCTGCTAATAAAACATTCATGTGGCCAGGTAAACGACCCGCTACAGGGTGAATAGCAAAGCGTACATTTTTTCCTGATTTACGTAAAAATTGTACCATATCGTAAATAGGATATTGTGCTTTGGCAACAGCCATTCCGTAACCCGGAACAATAACAACCGATCTTGCTTCTTTCAACAATGTAGCAACCTCTTCATGGTTCAACGCTGTTACTTCGCCTTCAATTGCTTTTTTCTCGCCCCCAGAGCCGTTACCTGTTCCGCTTGCAAATATTACAGAGAAGAATGAGCGGTTCATGGCATGACACATATGCATGGAAAGAATTGCACCCGAACTTCCAACTAAAGCTCCTGTTACAATTAATAAATCGTTACCCAACATAAAGCCCGCTGCTGATGCAGCCCAACCCGAATAAGAGTTTAACATAGAAACAACGACAGGCATATCTCCACCACCAATTGCCATAACTAATACAACACCAATAAATGAAGCAATAGCAGTCATGATACCAAGATATAGCATACCGTCTGTTCCTTCTGCTTTACAAAAGAAAACACCAAGAATGATGCAAGCTGTTAGTAGCAATAAGTTCATCGTTTGCAATCCTTTAAAACTCCATGGTTTAGAAGAAACCTTTCCATCTAATTTTCCCCAGGCAATAATAGAACCCGTTAATGTAATCGCTCCAATAAAAATTCCGATGAATACTTCCACTAAATGTATCATATGCTCAGCATGTGTTAATCCATTAATTGGATCCATTTCAATTGTTAGTTGTGTTTCAGGATCTAAATAAGAACCAAAACCAACCAGTACTGCTGCTAGTCCTACAAAACTATGTAATATAGCCACTAACTGAGGCATAGACGTCATCTCTACTTTACGGGCCAATAATAAACCGATTACCGAAGCAACGGCAATAGCCGAAATGATATAAACATGGCCTGCAACCCCTTGTCCTAAAACCGTAGCAATAATCGCTACAATCATACCTACGATTCCGTAATATACACCACGCTTTGCCGATTCTTGAGAGGATAATCCTCCTAAACTTAAAATGAACAAGATACTGGCAAATAAGTATGCTGCTGTTTGTATTTCTTTTGCGATAAACATAATTTTCTATTTTAACTCTATTTTGTTTTTAATTATTTCGTTCCGTTTAATAAGGTTACTGAGCGGCTCGACTCGCTCACCTGATAACCTGTTGAAGCATTATTTTTTAAACATTTTCAACATACGGTGAGTAACTACGAAACCTCCAACAATATTAATGCTGGCAACCAAAATAGCAATAAACGCTAAAATGGTCATCGGACTTGATATATCATTTGTTGTTTGTAATAAGCCTCCCACCACGATAATGCCACTAATAGCATTAGTTACAGCCATTAAAGGTGTGTGTAAAGAATGGGCAACATTTGAAATCAATTGCCATCCTACAAACACAGCTAAAATAAATACCGTAAAATGTTGAATGAATTCAGCTGGTGCAAATTTTCCTACCAAAAATAATAAAGCACCAACTACTGCCAACCGAATGAACATGGAAGTTGTTTCTTTTTTTGATTTTTCAGCATCAGATACTTTCATTTCCTCCGCTGTTGGAGGAACTACTTTTACTTTTCCACCTGCTGTTGGGCTAACCGGTAACGGAGCTGGTGGCCAGTTAATTTTTCCATTATAAGTTACCATTGCTCTTGAAACAACAGCATCTTCCATGTCAATTTTCCATTTTTCGGCTTTACCCATATCATCTAATAAATGACATAAGTTATTACCGTATAGTTGTGAAGCCTGACTTGGTAGTTGATTTAATTTACCAACGATAGTAACACCGTTTGGCGTAGTATAAACTTCCCCGTTTCTGGTATCTACACAGTTACCTCCTGAAGAAGCCGCTAAGTCAACAATAACAGAACCCGGTTTCATTGCCGCTACGTGATAATCTAACCACAATTTCGGAGCTGGTCTGCCAGGAATTTGTGCGGTAGTAATTACGATATCCACTTCTTTAGCTTGCTCTAAAAACAGTTTCATCTCCGCCTCAATAAACTCTTTACTCATTTCTTTTGAGTAACCAGATGATGTTGCTCCATCCTCTTCTATTTCAACAGTTAAAAACTCACCTCCCATTGACTGAATTTGTTCAGCAACTTCTTTACGCGTATCAAATGCTCTAACAATAGCGCCCAATGAGTTAGCGGCACCTAAAGCTGCTAAACCAGCTACACCCGCGCCAATTACTAAAACCTTTGCAGGTTCTACTTTTCCTGCAGCAGTAATTTGTCCGTTTAAAAATCTTCCAAAGTAAAAAGAACCTTCAATTACTGATCTATATCCTGCTATGTTTGCCATGGAAGATAAGACATCCATTTTTTGAGCTCTGGAAATACGGGGAATCGCATCCATAGCTATGGCATTCACTTTTTTATCTGCCAGTTTTTGAAGTAATTCCTGGTTTTGTGCCGGCCATAAATAACTTAACATGACTAAGCCTTCGCGCATTAAGGCAACTTCTTCTAATGCTGGTTCTTTTACTTTAAGAACAATATCTGATTGACCATAAATTTCGGCCGCCGTATTAACTATTTTTGCTCCTGCTTCTTCAAAATCTTTATCAGAAAAATTTGCTTTTATTCCTGCATTATGCTGAATATAAACTTCAAATCCCTGCTTTTGTAATCTTTTGACCGTTTTGGGAGTTGCGGCTACTCTTAACTCGTTTTGGGATATTTCCGATGGAATTCCAACTTTCATTGTATCATTTTTTTAGGTCAACAAATAAAACAAAAAATACGAGTTATTCAAAACGGAATTACCAACATAGTACTACAAATAAAAAAGTCAATAAAAAACCCGTCTATCATTAACGATAGACGGGTTCAAAACTTAAAAACAAAAAAAATTATTTAGTTTCAGTAGTAGTTGTTTTAGTTTCAATTACTGTTTTTGATTTGCAACAAGATTTTTTTTCAGTTGTAGCTGTTTTATCTCCAGAACAAGATTTTCCTTCTGCTCCAGCTTTTGCTTTGCAACAAGTTGTAGTCTCTTTTTTTGTTTCTTTTTTTCCTTTATCCTTATCGTCAGTAGTTGATGCAGATACGCTTCCTACTAATCCGGCGAAAGCTAACATTAAAAATACTTTTTTCATAGTTGTTTTGGTTTAATTATTTCTAACAAATATAATCTATTAATCTATTTAAAAACAAGCCTTTCATCATAATTGTATTGGTAATTTGTTAAAAAAGCCTTTTTAAAATTTTAGATTTGTAAAAAGCGAAAATTGTAGTTTTTCTGAAATTTGTTTTTTTCGATTTAGATTCATAAATTTAATTAATCTAAATTTTGACCCATGAAAAAAATATTTACACTATCAACTCTTCTTATCTCTTTCATCACTTTAAAAGCACAATCTAATCAGGGTTTGTGGATGCCAGTGAGTGAAACTAATATTTCATTGACTGGTAAACGCGATATTGTTCCGGAAAAGTATAAAACTTTTAAACTGGATGTAAATTCTTTAAAAAATATTCTTTTGTCAGCACCATTGGATAAAAATATAACTGCTGATAACTCTACCGTTATAGTAAGCCTTCCGATGCCAGATGGAACAATTCAGAATTTCAAAGTAGTAGAGTCGCCTGTTATGGAAGAACCCTTGCAGATAAGTTTTCCTCAAATCAGAACATATAGTATAAGAGGAATTGATGATCAGTATGCAAGTGGCAAACTGGATTTTACCGAATTTGGTTTTCATGGTATGATCAAAAGTCCGAATGGTGATGTATATATTGATCCGTTTTGTAAATGGAATGTGAATGATTACATCACTTATTATACAACCGATTTTTCTAAACCACTTAATGATAGAGGTATTTGTGAAGGGGTTTTAGGAAGTTCGGATTTAAATAAAACTGCTGAACCAAGCGCCATTTGCGCGGGAGCAAATTTAAAAACATACCGCTTAGCCGTTGCATGTACTAAGGAATATGCTATTGCAGCTACCGGAACTTCTACACCTACAAAGGCTCAAACCCTTGCAAAGGTGGTAACTTCTATTAACAGAGTAGATGGTGTTTATGAAACAGAAGTTGCAGTTAAATTGGTATTGGTTGCCACTACAACATTGGTATTATATACAAGTGCTACAGGTTCTCCATTTACAACAGCCGATAACAGTAATGCCAGTACTTTAATTTCAAAAAGCCAATCTGTTATAACATCTTCTATTGGCTCAACTAATTTTGACATTGGGCACACCTTCAGTACCGGTGGCGGTGGTCTAGCTCAGTTAGGCTGCGTTTGTAATAATTCTTCTAAAGCAATGGGAATAACAGGAAGCTCAAGTCCAGTTGGCGACCCTTATGATATTGATTATGTTGCTCATGAAGTAGGCCATCAGTTTGCAGGAAACCATACTTTTAATGGTAATGGTGGATCCTGTGCCGGTAACAGAAATGCTTCCACTGCCGTTGAGCCTGGAAGCGGGGTAAGTATTATGGCATATGCCGGAATTTGTTCACCACAGGATCTCGCACCCAACAGTATTGCTTATTTTCATGCTGCCAGTTATGATGAAATTACTAATTTTATAAATACAGGCGGTGGCAATAGTTGTGATGTATTGACTGCGACGGGAAACAGTGCACCAACTGTAAATGCCGGAACGGCTGTATTGGTTCCTAAAAGCACTCCATTCCAATTAACTGGGTCAGCAACTGATCCGGGAGATGTATTAACCTATCAATGGGAAGAAATTGATTTAGGAGCAGCTGCAGGTAACTGGAATTCAGGAACAAAGCCATTTTTCAGATCTTATGCACCTGTTACTTCACCTACACGTTTATTTCCGAGATTAAGCGTTATTCTTGCCGGAACTTATACCACTACTCCTGGCGAATATTTACCTTCTACAGCACAAACATTAAAATTCAGATTAACAGCGCGCGACAATAAAATGGGCGGTGGCGGTGTGTGTACTGCTTCTGCGCAGGTAACAATTGATGGAACTTCAGGACCATTTGCAGTAACATCACAAAGCACAACAGGTATTACTTATCCAAGCGGATCAACTCAAACCATTAACTGGAGCGTGAACAACACAAACGCTGCACCTGTTAACTGTGCAAACGTCAATATTTATATAAGTACAGATAATGGTGTAACCTTTACACTGTCTCTAGCAAATACTCCTAACGACGGGACAGAAAATATTGTACTACCTGTAGTACCGATCAATAAACCAGCCTGCCGTGTAAAAGTGGAGAGTGTTGGAAATGTATTTTTTGATATCAATAAAAAGTTCTTTGCAATTTCAGCCGCAACAGGTATCAATCACTATTCTAACTCAAACAGTTTTAATATTCAGTTGTACCCAAATCCTTTTTCAGGTTCGGTTAAAGTTGATATTAATGCAACTAATGTCTTAGACGAGAACAAAACCGTAATTCATGTCTATGATATTTTAGGAAATATTGTAAAGACTGAAAATATTAAACTGACTGAAAATTTTTCCAAGGTTTATGATTTTTCATCACTGGCAAGCGGATCTTATATTGTGATTGTAACTGATGGAAAACAGAAAGCTGTAGCCCGAATAATTAAACTTTAAGCATCGGATATTTATAAATAAAAACGCGGATTTTTTTTCTAAAATGTTTTTTTCTAAAATATTTATTATTAGCTTTGAACTTAAACAATTTTTAAAATAATAAAATGAGCAACGGAACAGTAAAATTTTTTAACGAAACTAAAGGTTTTGGTTTTATTAAAGAGGACGAATCAGGAAAAGAGTACTTTGTACACGTAACAGGTTTATCAGACAAAATCAGAGAAAATGACAATGTTACTTTCGATATTCAAGAAGGTAAAAAAGGATTAAATGCAGTAAATGTAAAACTAGCTTAGTTATATAATACCATTTAAAAAGCTGATCCCCGGAAAGTATATTTTCGGGGATTTTTTTTGATTTTTATTTTCTTAAAAAGCTGTAGAAAATACAATACAATAGAAAAAAATGGTATTTTAGACGACTAAAAAAAAACATACAAAATTAGATATGGAACAAGCGATTGATCAGAAAAACGGGCATCCTAAGGGACTTTGGGTATTATTTGGAACTGAAATGTGGGAACGTTTCAATTTTTATGGCATGCGCGCCATTCTAACATTGTTTATGGTTAACTCCTTAATGATGAAAGAAGCTGACTCTTCCTTAATCTATGGTGGCTTTTTAGGATTGTGTTATTTAACTCCTATGTTAGGAGGGTTTATTTCTGATCGTTTTTTCGGAAACAGAAATTGTATTTTACTTGGCGGTATCATGATGGCCATTGGCCAGATGATTTTATTTGCGAGTGCTTCAGTATTTGGTTCAAATTTAGAATTAGCAAAAACTTTATTATGGGTGGCATTAACGATTATCATTTTTGGTAATGGTTTTTTCAAGCCCAATATTTCCAGTATGGTGGGTAGTTTATATCCAAAACAGGAAAAAAGTAAATTAGATACAGCATTCACCATTTTTTACATGGGAATTAATTTAGGTGCATTTTTAGGTCAGTTAATTTGTCCATTATTGGGTGATGTAAAAGATTCAGGTGGAGTAAGAGATATCCATGCATTTAAGTGGGGATTTTTAGCAGCTTCTATTGCCATGTTAATTGGATCCGCTGTTTTTTATGCTCTGAAAAATAAATACGTTGTTACACCTGATGGTAAACCTTTAGGAGGATTACCAAAGCATAATGATGCTTCACAATATGAAGAAGGAGAAGCCCAAAAAGCTGTATTTTCTCCAATGTCATTAGTGATGGCTGCTGTTTCTTTTGTTGTTTTGTTTTTCGTTTTCAGATATTTATTGGCAGGAACAAACCCTGTTAAAACCATCATCTACCCTATCATTTATGCACTTGGATTAACTTTAGCAGGATTAATTATTTCCGATAAATCATTAACCAAAGTGGAGCTTCAAAGAATCCTGGTTATTTATATTGTCGGATTTTTTATTATCTTTTTCTGGGCAGCTTTTGAACAAGCGGGTTCATCATTAACGTTTATAGCAGATAACCAAACAGACAGACATATTTTTGGCTGGGAGATGCCACCAAGCATGGTTCAGATTTTTAATGGAGTTTTCGTATTTGCTTTTGCATTTCCATTTAGTATGTTATGGGATAAATTAAGATCAAATGGTAAAGAGCCTTTGTCAACCGTTAAACAAGCTATTGGTTTAGGATTAATAGCTGTTAGTTATTTTATTATTGCTTATAACGTAAAAGATTTAGGAAACAGTGGTTTATTAGGAATTCAATGGTTAATTCTTTTATATTTAATACAAACTTTTGCAGAGCTTTGCTTATCACCAATCGGTTTATCATTGGTTGGCAAATTATCTCCAAAGCGTTTTGCTTCTTTATTATTTGGTGTGTTCTTTTTATCCAATGCTGCGGGTTATGCCTTAGCCGGATCATTGGGAGCTTTGATACCTGCAACAGGAGATAAATTTAAAAAGGCACAGGAACTTGGTATAGATCTTCAAGCCATTTTAGATAAAACAGTTACACCAACTTCAGAACAATTAGTGCTTCTTGATCAAAATCAAATCAGTGCGACTAACCCTGTGTTTGTTGGAATGGAGATCCATAATTTATTTGAGTTTTTCATGGTTTTTGTTGTTTTAACAGGTGTTGCGGCTATTATATTGTTTTTACTGACTCCCGTATTAAGAAAATTAATGAACGGTGTAAAATAAAACATGCAAGCAACTACATTAACTGATATAGAAGAAATACAAAATTTCAAAGGCAAATACCCTAAGCAATTATGGCATTTGTTTTTCAGTGAAATGTGGGAACGCTTTAGCTTCTATGGAATGCGGGGTATGCTCGTATTCTTTATGGTTAACCAGCTTTCCATGAATGAAGTGGTTGCCAACCTGCAATATGGTGCCACACAAGCTTTCGTATATGCTTTTACTTTTGTAGGCGGATTATTTGCCGATAAAATATTAGGGCTTCGTAAATCGCTCTTCTGGGGCGGCTTATTAATGATTGTTGGAAGCGTGATTCTAGCTCTTGATCCCAAGGAGTTTTTCTTTTTAGGAATTGCTTTTAATATCATTGGCACCGGTTTCTTTAAACCAACAATTTCATCTATGGTCGGTAATCTTTATAGATCAGGCGACAATAGAACAGATGCGGGCTTCTCTTTGTTTTATGCAGGTGTTAACCTGGGCGCTTTGTTAGGTGGTTATTTATGTATTGCCATTGGTAAGGGCCAGATGTTTCAAAGTGTTATTCCAGCTCAATATGCATGGAACGTGGCATTTGGATTAGCAGCCATTGTGATGATCATCAGTTTACTGACTTTTGTGAGAACTCAAAAAAGCCTGGGCAGTATTGGTATTTCTCCGTTACTCAACACAGAACCAAAAAAAAGAAAAGTTCTTGAGATTATTACTTACATAGGTTCATTGTTAATTATTCCATTTATTATTCTCCTTGTTTCTAATTCTCAATACACAGATGTGTTCATGTTCATTATCGGGCCATGTTCTTTAATATATCTGTTTTATGAAATGCGAAATTTTTCATTACAGGAAAACAAAAAACTAATTGCAGCCCTTATCTTTATTCTATTTTCCATTTTCTTTTGGGCATTTTTTGAGCAAAGTGGCGGATCATTAAGTCTGTTTGCTGCTAATAATTTAAGTAGTACGGTAGCAGGTATACCTTTGGATCCCAATGGTGTTAACAATTCTGCAAATTCATTATTTGTGATCATTTTTGCAGGCTTATTAGGCTTAGTATGGATTTGGTTAAGCAAACGCAAAATGGAGCCAAATACCATTGTAAAATTTGGTTTAGGCTTTTTATTCTTAGCGGCCGGCTTCTATGTATTTTATTATACAAAATTCTTCTCTGACGAAAATGGAGTAACGTCTCTCGACCTTTTTACCTTTGGTTGGTTTATTATTACTTTTGGGGAGTTATGTCTTTCGCCAATTGGCATGTCGATCATGACTAAATTATCACCTCAAAAAACACAGGCGGTATTGATGGGCATGTGGTTTTTAGCGAGCGCATACGGACAATATTTTGCCGGATTACTGGGAGCAAACATCGCACAGGCTTCCGAAAACGCTACTAATTTTGATAAACTAACGATCTACGCCGACGGATATAAACAATTGGCCATTTATGCATTGGTTGCCGGATTGGTACTAATAGCAATTTCACCTTTGGTAAAAAAGTTAATGGGAGGAGTTAAATAATTATTTAACACTTTCATAATCCAATAAAAGACCCATTAACAATTTTCGGCATACAATTTGCTTTTTTAAGCCGATGTTCAACTGGAAAGACATATCAATGGCAGGCATTATTATTTTAGCCATTGCATTTTATACCTGTAAAAAAAGTACTATCCAGGCTTCCATCAATTCACCTGAAAACAGAGTCAGTAATTTTATTAAAGAAGGTGAAACTGTTTTTTCAGTAGTTTCAGAAAACACGTATAATGAGTTTTACGAAAATTCAGCAGTACATTGGATCACGTTTAATGAAGCCTATAAACTTTGTAAGAAAAATCCACGACCAATCATGGTAGATGTTTATACCACATGGTGCGGTCCATGCAAAATGATGAGCACCCAAACATTTAATCATCCTGACATTGCCAAATACATTAATGCTAATTTTTATGCAGTGAAATTTGATGCCGAAAGTAAAGACAGCGTTAAGTTTGATAAATATGTTTTTGTGAGTACTGATCCCACCAATCCTAAAGCTCCTCACCAGTTTGCTGCTTCTATTTTAGATAATCAATTAGCTTATCCGTCCATTGTATTTTTAAACAACCAGATACAGCGCCTGGATGTTTTGAAAGGTTTTATGCCTCCCAAAAACTTTGAACCGGTATTAAATTATTATGGTTCAGGTGACTATCAAAAAACCAAATGGGAAGTGTATCAAAAATCCTTTATTTCTTCTCTTCCTTAATTTCAGCCCCCATAATTTTCCCGATTAGTGCTTAAAATTTAAACTGCATTAGGATGATATTATAATACCATAAATGAGTATTTTAGTAAGCCATAACCTAATTCATTGCCAATTTTAAAATTATACATAGTAGATGACCATCAAATGCTCATTGATGGATTAAAAGCGTTATTAAAAGATGAAGCGCATTTTTCTATTGTAGGCGAAAGCAATTCACCAAAAACAGCGCTGAAAGAAATCATTGAATACAGGCCAGATATTGTGCTCACTGATATCAATATGCCTCAAATGGATGGTATTGAACTCACAAAAGAGATCAAAAAAGCAAATGCTGAAATTAAGATCATTGCTTTATCCATGTTTGGGGAAAGGGAAACCATTAGTGAAATGTTAAAGGCCGGCGTAAGTGGCTATATTTTAAAAAATACCGGCAAAGCTGAATTACTTAGTGATTGAACTCATAGCTAAAGAATATACCAATGCTAAAATAGCAGAAGCTTTATTTATCAGTGAACGAACCGTGGAAACACACCGTAAAAACATTTTTCGTAAAACAGATACCAAAGGAGTGATTGGTCTTTTAAAATACTGCGTGGAAAGAAGAATTATTAAGCCTTTGAAATAAAATCGTTTCGACTGGAGTCGCTACTAATCATTTTAAAAAGACAAAATTGAAGAGAACATTTGTCATAAAACTTTTAAGCGGAATCATAAATATTTTGACCTGTATGTTTGTTGTGACAATCGTGTTGTATAGACAAGACTGGTTTGGTAAGGGCGACACTTACGCTTTAGTTTTTTGGACGATTCCACTTGCCGTTGGACTTAGTGTAGCCGGCAAGACTATTTTAAATTTATTTCGAAAAAGGTCATTTATATTACGAGTGCTTCTTATCATCCTAACGGCCGGATTGCTTTCGTTTGGTTGGTCATACTGTGTAGCCTTAGTTTTAGGACCTTGGATGGGCGCTTTTAGTATTCCAATTCTATATTTATGGATTGGCGGTTCAGTTCTTCAACTTTTATTCCTTGACTGGCTTTTGCCGAAAATGACTGAAAAATTAAAAACTGCAAAAGTTATTCTTGGACTACTTTCATTTCCTCTAACAGTAATAGTTGTAGTTGTTTGCATGTATTTACTTTCTTTTGCCACATCATATCTGATAAAACCTGAAAAGGAAACATACTTAATACCTAATAACTTTGAAGGTGAGTTCAGAGTAATTTATGGAGAAAAATGTGGAATGAATCCGCAATATGAAAACGATAGACGAGTGTTACAAATTCCGGAAAACGGGCTACTAATAATCCAACCCAATTTTCAGGCAGGAACAATAGACCATAAATATTATCTTATTGACAAAAGCGGAAATCGTCGAAAAATAAAAACGCTTTGGGACTTTAATCAAGGGCCTATTGAATGTCCGGGAGTTTTATTAGGTGTTTCCGGCGCTATGGGAGGTGAAATGTCTGACGGAAGTTCTTCAACTGAATCGCCTTTAGCAATTCATTATACATCCTTTACGGTTTTTAATAAAGATACCCTAGTAAGAGATTACAACGAAGAATTTAAGTTTCAACAACGATTAGACTCATTGACAAAGGCATTGGTAGACGAATGCAGAAAGAAAAACGATTTATAACGTCACTAGTTGTTATTCCAAATCTATCCAAACAATAAAAGCAAAAACATATTTTAAATCAAATCACCATACAGATCAAAATCGCTGGCATCTGTAATTTTTACATTTGAAAAATCACCGATACGCACATAATTAGTATCTGTTGCTTTTACTAACACTTCGTTATCCACATCCGGACTATCAAACTCGGTACGGCCAACAAAATAATCATTTTCCTTGCGGTCAAATAACACCTTGTAGGTTTTACCAATTTTTTCCTGATTAAGGCAATAAGAAATTTCCTGTTGAACCTTCATCACAGCATCGGCACGCTCTTTCTTTACTTTTTCTTTCACATCATCCTTTAATAAATGAGCATGAGTATTTTCTTCGTGTGAGTATGTAAAGATTCCCAATCGTTCAAATTTGCTATCAGAAACCCACTGCAACATTTCTTCATGATCCTGTTGTGTTTCGCCAGGATAACCGGCTATTAAAGTTGTTCTTATGGCAATGCCCGGCACTTTATCACGGATTTGATTTACAGTATCAATTGTTTTTTGCTTGGTAATTCCGCGGCGCATACTCTTTAACATATTATCAGTAATATGTTGCAAAGGCATATCTAAATAATTACATACATTGCTTTTTTTATTCATCACATCTAACACATCCATCGGGAAACCACTTGGGAATGCATAATGTAAACGGATCCAATCTATTCCTTCCACATCACTTAACTGATCTACTAAATTTGCCAGTTCTCGTTTTTTATAAATGTCTAATCCGTAGTAGGTCAAATCCTGTGCAATTAACAACAATTCCCTGGTTCCTTTAGATGCTAATAATTTTGCGCGACTTACTAATGTTTCGATAGGTTCAGAAATATGTTTCCCACGCATTAAAGGAATGGCGCAAAAACTGCATGGTCTGTCGCAGCCTTCACTGATTTTAAAATACGCAAAATGATTTGGTGTAGTTAATAAACGCTCTCCAACTAATTCTTTTTTATAATCTGCTTTTAATGTTTTTAATATCTTGGGTAATTCACGTGTTCCAAAATAAGCATCCACATCCGGAATTTCTTTTTCAAGATCTGCTTTATAGCGTTCGCTTAAACAACCAGTCACATATAATTTTTCAATGGTTCCTTCTTTCTTAGCCTCAACATATCTTAAAATGGTATCAATGCTTTCCTGCTTGGCATTCTCCACAAAACCACAGGTATTAATGATCACAATATTATGATTATCCTCAGGGCTTTCGTGCTCTACATTAAAGTTATTGGCTTTTAACTGGCCCATTAAAACTTCACTGTCAACTATATTTTTGCTGCAACCTAATGTCACAACATTTACCTTATTTTTTTTTAGTGTTTTTGTTTTCATCCGGCTGCAAAGATAGCCAATTTAGCAATGGTATTTGTTAGAAAAGAGTACTTTTATAAAATGAAAACAAGTTTTTTTACATTAACTCTTTATTTTGTGTTTAATGCCTCTGTATTACCAATACAGGCTCAGGTTAATTTAATTGATAGTTTAATAAAAGAAACGAAAAAAACATCGATTCAAGATTCAGTTAAAATAAAATTACTTGGAGATATTGCGTGGGAATATATGAGTAGCGATCTTAGTAAATCACTTGAATTTGCGAATAAAGAATTAAATCTTGCTACTTTATCAAAACGAGAAGCAGATATTGCTCAAGCCGAAAGTGATATTGGAAGTATTTATAATCGGAAAAGTGTTTTTGATACCGCATTAATTCATTACAACAAAGCACTTAGTTTAAGAGAGAAATTAAAACAGGACGTTAAAATAGCAGGTATATACACAAATATAGCCACCGTTTTAATGCGTCAAAGTAGATTTGAGGAGGCTTTAGCAATTAATTTCAAATCATTAAAACTATTTGAAAAAACCGGTGATGAATTAAAACAATGTATTGCGTTAGGTAATATAGGCAATTTGTATTACGAACTGGAACAAAATAACTTAGCTGAACAATATTACAGAAAATCATTAGAATTGGCTCGAAAAGCAAAAAATGTAACCGTTGAGGGGAACGCATTAGTAAATATTGGAGGAATTAAATTTGACAATGGAGTTAAAAAAGATAGTGTTGTAAATATACTTGAGCTTGATTCTGCTCTTTACTACTTTATTGCTGCCGAAACAATACTTGTTAAACAAAATGCTATTTATAATTTAAGTTCTGTATATAACAATATTGGACGCATCAGTTTTCATAAAAAAGATTTTAAAAAAGCATTATCATTTTATGAAAAAAGCCTAGAAGCTAGAATTTTATTAGAAGATAAATTTGGAATAGGCTTAACTTATATAAACTTAGCAGAAACCGAAAATAAGTTAGGTAATACTATTAAAAATATTGATTATTTAAGCAAAGCGGCTGATATATTTTTAAATTTAAAAAACTATATTAATCTAAAACAAGTTTATGGTAAACTTGCAGAGGCCTATGAATTAAAAAAAGATTACTTCGTCTCTTTGAAATATTATCAATTATTTGAATCTTATAAAGATTCTGTTTTTAACGAAAACAGTAATAAACAAATGGCTGAAATGCAAACCCAGTATGATGTCGAAAAAAAAGATCTACAGTTATTAGCCAATGAAAAACAAATTGAAAAAGAAAAAGTTCAACGGTATTTCATCGTTTCCGCCCTAGTATTTTTCATTCTTTTATTTATAATTGCCATATGGGCCTTCATTCAAAAAAGAAAAAACAGCAACCTACTCCAAATAAAAAACAGTGAACTGGAAGGTGCTAATCAAAAAATACATCACCAAAAAGAAGAACTTACTGAAAAACAAAAAGAAATTGTAGATTCAATAAATTACGCCAAAAAAATACAGAATGCTTTACTGGCGAGTGAAGAAATATTATTGGAAAATTTGGGTGAACATTTTATTTTATTCAAACCTAAAGATATTGTGAGTGGCGACTTTACTTGGGCAACCATTAATGATAACCTGTTTTATCTTGCCTGCTGTGATAGTACAGGCCATGGGGTTCCGGGAGCATTTATGAGTTTATTAAACATTGGTTTTTTAAGTGAGGCTATTAAAGAAAGAAACATCAAAGAACCGGGTAAAATATTTGACTATGTCAGGAAACGGTTAATAGAAACTATCGGCAACGATGATCAAAAAGATGGCTTTGACGGAATTCTCATTTGCGTGAACCTTGAAACCAGGCAAATCTGTTATGCGGCTGCCAACAATAGTCCGCTAGTTATAAGAAATAAAGAAATCATTCATTTAAACACAAACAAAATGCCGGTAGGAGATGGCATTAAAACAGATCCGTTTGATACCTTTCCACTGCATTACGAAAAGGGCGATTCGTTATATTTATATACAGACGGATATCCTGATCAATTTGGCGGACCAAAAGGTAAAAAATTTAAATACAAACCACTCGAACAACTTCTTTCAGATTATTCTGATAAACCTGTTTCTACTCAAAAAGAAAAATTGGAATCTGTCTTTAAAGATTGGAAAGGAAACCTGGAGCAGGTAGATGATGTTTGTATTATTGGGATAAAAATTTGATTGAACTTAGATAACAACATTACTTTCTTTTTTTAGTGTTATTGACTCATTAATGAATTTTATCTAATTTTTAATTAAGTTAGTCGTTATTTTGGTATATTTGAACGAAATTTAAAATCAATAATAAAATAACCTTAAAAACAAACATGAAAAAACTAATCTTATTTGCATCTGTTTTATTGCTAAGTTCAATTACAAACAAAATTACTGCGCAAAACAGCTCAACCGATATGGAAGCAACAATTATTTCAATTAGTTCTGATAAAAGTACGGGCTTCGCATCTGCTATACAAACAGGAGAGGTTATCCAATTTGTAAATAATGTACTTACTGATGTTTTACCAAATGATAAAGTTATCATTATTGCTTTACCCTCTATTGATCAGTCAACCGGTTATAAAAAAGGCAGAATTACTTTTAAAGCAAAAGAGGGGGCTACATTATAGCTATTGATTTAAGTGTTTAATTCTTTAAAAATTATTTCACAACACCTTAAGCAGCTTTATAAAGATATTTAACGAAATTTAAAATCAATTAATAAAATAAACTTTAAAAACAAACATGAAAAAACTATTCTTATTTGCTTCTGTTTTAATGCTAAGTTCAATTACAAACAAAATTTCTGCGCAAAGCTCCTCAACAGATATTATGGAAGCGACAATTATTTCAGTTAGTTCTGATAAAAGTACAGGCCTTGTTTCAACTTTGGGAACAGCAGAAGTATTTCAATTTGTAAATAATATTCTTACTGATGTCTTACCAGGTGATAAAGTAATCATTGTAGCTGAAAACTCTCGGTCGATTCCTGAAAATTCTCGTTCAATTCCTGAAAATTCTCGTTCAATTAACGATTCTAAAAAATCAATTTTATCTATTATCAGATAATCAATACAATATTTAATCTTCTAAAGCAGCTCCAAATGAGCTGCTTTTTTTGTTATATTTATTATATAAAAATTGAGATAAGGAAAGCGAATTTCTATTGCAGAATGAGCAGTTTAGTTTAGATTTACCAAAAGAAAAACTCAATCTAATTCCGAAAACTGGAGCGGCAATTTAGATCAAGTAGATGACGTGTGTATAATTGGGATAAAATTATAAAAAGCATCGAACTATCTAAGTCCATCATTAGATTTGTATCATGAAACTATTAATCTATTTAACTATATGTTTACTATTAACTAAATTAGCACAAACTCATAAAATTGATTCATTATTATTTGAATACTCATGGAAGCTTCTGAAGGAATAGGATTAAAAGGAATTATTACCCGCATTGAATTTTTGAATGGCTCTGTTCACTTTGATTCTTCTGCCGGCAGGGGAACAACCGTTATTATTGATGTTCCTTTAGCATGAATGATTTAAATTTCATACACTCTTATTTCACAGAAGAAAAAATTGAAAGTTTTTTCTTTATCATAATTGGAGTGATCAGCATAATACTTGCTCTTATTTTTTTATTCATCATTAAATATTCATTTTTTAAAGGCCTTGCAATCCCTTTATTGGTGTTCGGGTGCATGCAGGTTTTGGTTGGAACCATAGTTGCCCTTCGCGTTTCAAAAGATATTTCAAGGGTTGAATTTCAAATGAATAATGCTCCGCAAAAAATAAGAACCGAAGAATTACCAAGAATAGAAAAAGTGCAGAAAAATTTTGTGATCTATCAATGGATTGAAATTGCATTAATAATATCCGGACTAATTTTATTTTGTTTATTTTATAATTCTTCGCAAACCTATTGGAAAGGCCTGGGATTGGGGATTCTCTTACAAGCAAGTATGATGTTTAGCTTAGATATGGTGGCGAAAAAGAGGACAAATAACTATATTATTTCTCTCTCAACTACACTATCAAAATATCCTGATTAAAAGAACTGCTGTCCATCCCATACTCTATTAAAATCAGTTTTTTTATTAAAAAAACACGGTGTATTAAAACCTGAAAATTATGAATAAAAAGATAGTTTATGTTTCCAATTTTCTGTAACTTTATACAAAACAGGTTTGTTTCATCGCTCTTTATTTTAAGGGAGGAAAGTCCGGGCAACATAGGGCAATTTGCCATCTGAAAAGATGGGTATATTTTCAGGAATGAAAGTATAACAGATAGTGTCACAGAAAACCAGGTAGCCTTTCACGCTTAGGTGTGATCGGTCATAGTGAAAATGTGAGGTAAGAGCTCACATGTGTAGCTGGTAACAGCTGCATAGGACAAACCTCTTGTGTTGTAAGGCCATGTAAACTCTGATCTTGTGGCGGCTCGTCACAATAACTTCGGTTATATCAGAGAGGGTAGGCTGCATAGATAAATGATGGGAGTCGT
>JANPOX010000100.1:0-2745 GCA_031428235.1 Bacteroidia bacterium
TTCATCGTTTATTTTTGATGCAAGATCAAGACCTGATTGGAAAAACTTCTTTGCATTGGGATAATCACCTTTATCATCATAAGCGATACCTAATAAATTATAGCAACGTATGGTTACAGAATCACATGAAAGCCGGCTGGAAAGTTCGAGGCTTTGTTTTCCAAATCGGATGGCTAAATCATTCTTATTATCCTCCTGAAGAATCCGACCAATCTGGTATAAAATATCGGCACGCTTGCAATCATGCAAAGAATTACCTAATAGTTTTTTTAATGAATCAATGCTTCCGGTTTGAGAAAAACCGGTTTGAAAAATAATAAGGAAGAAGATAAGATACAGAAATTTTAATTTTTGCATAAAGTTAAATATACAAAAACAATTTTGGAAATGTACTTTCTATAGTTTTTTTGAGCTAATACTAACACAAAGATCAAAAAGCAATAAATTCGTTAAACACGAATCCCTATAATAGCAACATCATCAACCTGCTCAAGATTACCGCGCCACTTTTCAAAAGTTTGGTTTAATAATTCTGACTGAGTATTTAAGGGTAGTTGACTATTAGCTAATAACAAGTTTTCTAATGGTTTGTATTTGAATTTTTTGCCTTTTTCTCCTCCAAATTGATCCGCATACCCATCTGTATATAAGTACAATGTATCACCTGGAGTGGAATGAACAGTATGCAGTTTAAAGGATTCCTCTCTGACGCCTACACCAACCGGCATTTTATCTTTCGATAATTCGCTTAATTCATTGTTTGAAATAATAACCGGAGCGTTATGTGCCGCTGCGTAAGTTATTTGTTTCTCATTTTTATTAAATCGTAGTATGATACCATCAAAGCCATCTTTTTGACCTTCTTTACTAATAGTATTGGTTAGTCTTTCTCTGACATAATTAAAAATTTCATGAGGCTCCAGAATATTTTTTTCATTGATAGCCTCACTTAAAAACCCAATATTCAACAAACTCATAAAGGCTCCAGGCACACCGTGCCCAGTGCTGTCGCACACCGCTAAATAGAAATTATCTCCATGCTCAGTTGCCCAATAAAAATCACCGCTTACAATGTCTTTTGGTTTAAATAGAATAAAATAATTGTCTAAATTTTTGTCTAAAAATTGGCGGGAAGGCAGTAAACTTGTTTGTATACGTTTAGCATAATGAATCGAATCAAGAATTTCTTTTTGATGTTCCTCAACAATTTGTTTTTGGTTTTCAACTTCTTTTTTTTGAATCTCAACCATTTGTTTTTGAAGGGTAATGATTCTGTTTTTCTTTTGATTAATTCGTAAATTTCTAAATATCACTATTGCCAATATCAATACTAAAATGCCTATGCCGGTTACTGTGAATAAAATGAGCCTTTGGCGTTTTGTTTCTGCTATAGCAATAACATCCTTTTTTTCCTGTTCGGCTTTTAGTTCTGTTTCTTTTTTATCAACCTCGTATTGCGTTTTTAAATCGCCCAAGTTTTTACTGTTTTCAATATTAAAAATTGTGTCCGTCAAGTTTTTAAATTTAATATGATACTCATAAGCATCTTCAAACCGCTTTTCATGAGCACTTACAACTGCTAAACTTTGATAGCTCAATCGTTCATTATCAATATCGCCAATATCTTTACTTATCTGCAAAGCACTATCGCTGCATACTTTAGCCTTTTTATAATCATTTGTTTTTAAATATAATGCACTTAGATTAATGTAGCTATTTGCCATGCCATGTAAATCTTCTAATTCTTTTTTAATACTAAGTGATTTCAAATGATATTGAAGTGATTTTTTATAATCAGGAATATAACTATACACTGAACCAATGTTGTTATAACAACTTGCCATTTCTGCTTTACTGTTTAATTCCTCTAATATTTTAGCTGATTTAAAATAGTACTCAATCGTTTTTACGTAATTAGATTGGTTATGATAAACGTTACCAATGTTGTTATAACAAATGGCAATCCCCTCCTTATTGCCAAGTTCCTGGCATATTTTCAAGTCTTTTAAATAGTATTCCAATGCTTTCGTGTAATTCGACTGATCGTTATAAACGGTACCAATATTCGTGTAACAGTCTCCTTCCCCTTGTTTATCTTTAGTGTCAATTCTGATTTTTAGAGTTTTTAAATAATAGAACAAGGCTTTTGAATAATTAGATTGCTCAACATAAAGTATACCTATGTTATTATAACAATTGCCAACGCCCAGTTTATCTCCAATGGCTTCGCGTAAACTCAAAGATTTAAAATAATAATTTAACGCTTGTTCATAATCATCTTTGTTGGCATACGATTTTCCAATAGCACTTAATGCCTTGGCTTCAAACTTCTTTTGATGTGTTTCTTTTGCTAATTTTAATTGTTTTTGTGCCAATATAATTCCCGAATCAGGATTTAAAGTGGCATAAGCCCATGCTAAGTCGCCAATGGCAATCAATCTTGAAGTATCCGGGAGTTCTTTATTATTAAATACGCCTAATAAGGATATTAAATCCTGTGCATTGCTTTTACTACAACTGAAGGTGAAGTAAAGTGATAATAGAATTGCTAAAAAAAAGCTTTTCATAAAATTTCAAATGCATACTATATATCAAATTAAGAAGTACTATTATAATTGCATATTTTAAATATACATAAACAATTTAAAGACAGGATAGAAAATAACTAAAGAATCTCTTCTTTAATATCCAGGATTGTTTTAAAAACGAAATTAGCTGGGCCTTCCAACCAGATATTATAAAACG
>JANPOX010000101.1:0-2591 GCA_031428235.1 Bacteroidia bacterium
GAAGCCAGTTTGGCAAGCAATGCATTATTGAACAATATTCTCAAAGCAATATTGCGGCAGGCATTGTGATAATTCATATCTCCTTCCTCCCGCATATCTATTTTATAAAAGTTTAAATAGAAAGCCGCTTCTGTATGTATAGATAATGGTTCGTATTTTAATTTATCTGCCTGTTCTTTAAAAGATGACCAATTTTCATACCCACTATACTCAGCAAGTATATCTAATGTTTTTAAAGAGGTAGCAAATTCTGTTTTCAAGAAACCTAAGAAGCGTCTTACCGTGTTGGCCCCAATACTTTTCCTCGTAGTATGCCTAATTTCCTCACTAAGTTTTTGACATTGATGTGAACGGCTTAGCGTAGTACCGAACTTTTTAGATACTTCCTCAATTAATAACTTTTGATGACTATCATTAACAGGATTTTTTATTCGAGCCATTATTAAAACTACAATAATTAATGGAAGAAAATGGAATAGTTTACATCAGCTCTCGCCTTTAATATTGTTGTAAACTAACCACATATGCCAACACCTTACTGCGAAGAATTTGTAGATCTATTCCGAACTGACAATCTCCCCTTTTCTGATGAATTGACTATTGAAATCCAAAATGTGATAAATGGAATAAGTAAATTCGGGAACAGTAGCAACATAGATTTAGCAAAGCTATATGATGATTTTCTTCGTTTAAAAATGCGCCCGCTTCATATTGGTCTGGGGAATCCAAATTCAGATATATTAATTGTTGGACAAGAAAATGCAGGGCAGTCACCAGAACTACCTGCGAAAAGTAATCCCAAAAAATTTAATTTATCCGGTTGCACAAATGAGCATTATTACAGAGACGTCTTTGTGAACGAGCATATCTTAAATTATTTTCTATGGGCGCACAAGGTTGCAGGAGGAGTTATAACGCCAAATTGTACCTTTCAAGATCCTGAGTTTGCATCTTCTTATTGCCATTTGTATAATACGGAAAAGCCTGGTGGTCATTATTGGGCTAAAGCAAACTATATAATTAGTAAGATGTTGAATCTCGATTTAGATTTTAGAACAATGAGTTTCACTAATTCATTTTTCAACCATTGTTTTTTAACAGAGATGCATAATAATCCATCACCGTCGAGCCCTCGAAATCCTGACATTGTTAATATCTCAAACAAATTTGACGATCTTCTCACCAATCCTTTTTATTCCAAATTCAAGAAGATTGTTTTTGCATGTAACACTTATCTAAAGCGTGTACCCGATGCTAGAAATAGAATCCAAACCGCTTTTGGGGTCACTCTTATTGAAGGGCCTGTAACCCGTTGTATAAAGGCAATTTATGAAGGCAAAGGACGTAAAATTATTATCTGTAATAATTTAGGTGGAGCTGCCGCATGGGCCAATGTTGAGCTGGAGCGTATGGGTAGAATTTTAAATAATTGATAATTAATATTGATCTGTAAACAACTTTAGTTAAATCATAACTCGTTATAAAAAATAACATTTAGAATACAACAATTATGAAGTATTTAAAATCAAGCAATCATTTTTTAACACCTATACCTTTCTAAATATTTAAATCACCAAAAAAAAACTCAAATGCGAAAATTATTTTTTCTAATCTTAGGGGTATTTATTTTCTCCTTTTCAAATGGACAAACAAAGGAATCGACCTTACAATATTTAAATAATGTGTTGTATTTACACAGAGCACCAAAAATTTATAATCAAATACAAGAAATTACCCCAAGTACACTAAAGTTTTTTGCATATTATGCAAATATGCGTTTACCTATTACCCATGAATTCAATCCAAAAGATGTAAAATTTGTAAATATTACATTGAATTCTAGTGAGCAAAAATATTCTTTTGAATTTAAAGAGAATTCTGTGAAAATTACAGGCTTAGATGTACCGTTTACATCGGATGAAGCAGTAATTGCAAATTTGGTAGGGATGACAACGCCTGAAAATATCAAATTTAAAAAAGCATTAAAATACCTTTTTAGTTTATACGGAGGAAATATGAGGGATGCAGCATTTTAAAAGACAATGATAAGGATGAATGAGAGGCATCTTTTTATGCATTTGTGAGAAATTTTTTATTGTGGTTTCCACTGGTAACCAATTTTTATATTATTCTACTTAAAAATGCTGACAAAATATTTAACCTTATTTTTATTGTCATTCAGCTATCACCTCTCTTCAGCTCAGAGAACACACACTATAATTAGTGGAGGCACTGTCTCCTATACAGTATTACAGAACAAGGTTTATGAAGGAGAAACTACCGACATCAAAAATTTAAAAAACACCATCAGAGGCAATAGTATATTCAAAGATTCATCAACTAACAAAAAGGATATCGTTTTTACTGTCTTGGATGGTAAGGCTTACAAGAGCGGCATTATAAAGCCAGATTCACTTTTATTTTATGTAAAGAGCAACATATTATTCTTTCGAACCAAGGATGGTAAATTTAGAAATGCAGGTGTTTATAATCCCAAAGATAATTTGGGAGGGATGTTGGTCTTTTTTCAGGAAATGGAAACGATTGCATTTTTTATGGCAGTAAATCTTTTTAAGCAATAGTATAATTCA
>JANPOX010000102.1:0-10654 GCA_031428235.1 Bacteroidia bacterium
AATGGTGTGTTTCCTGCTTTAGATAAATTTTTTATAATATTAGGAGTTGTTGATCCTTCGTTCTTAGCGAGTTCTTTTGTTTCTTCAATAACTGAAATACTTTGATGGCCATCTTCATCAATTGCGAGTAATTGAAAGCCAATTGGAGTTTCACTAAAAGTTAAATGAACACCGATTTTTCTAATGGCACTATCATCACGTTCAACTAATCTATTAAACTCAGCGTCCGAATTTCTGTAAATGATCGTACCAATGGGAATATTTTTAAATGTGTTTGGAACGACTATATTATTAACAATGATATTAATTTGCATGCCATCAGGCTCATTATTTTCATTAAGAAAACATAAGCCATCACCATTATTTAATTTCTCATAATTTTCAATAATATACCCGTTGGCTTTTGTTTCAATTACTTTACCTATCAATTGTCCTTGTGACTTTGGACTGTCCCAGGAGCCAATTGTTTTGGTACGTTTGTTTACAAAATAGTCCGTGTAACCCCTGTTGAAGCTTCTATCCATTTCGGCTTCAAAATTATAAAATGTTCTACCGGAAGAGGCTTTTTGGAATTGATCGTTACCTTCCAGGAATGAATCCAGTTTTTTACGCAAATAAGAAGTGTTGTTTTTTACATACACCATATCTTTTAATCGGCCTTCTATTTTAAAAGAGGTAACTCCTGCTTCTATTAAATTGGGTAGTTGATCACTTAGATCCAGATCTTTAATTGATAGTAAATGGCTATTGGCAATTAAAGTTTTTCCGCTTCCATCAACTAAGTTATAGGGCAGGCGACAATTTTGAGCGCAAGACCCTCTGTTCGCACTTCGTTCGCCATTTGCAATACTCATGTAGCAATTGCCGCTAAAGGAAACACAAAGGGCTCCCGATACGAAAAATTCTAATTCTACATCTGTTGCTTTTTCTATATCTTTTATTTGATCCAGATTTAATTCTCTGGCTAGTACTACGCGTTTTATTCCGGCATCCGCTAAGAACTTCACATGTTTTGGATCCCTGTTATTGGCTTGTGTACTGGCATGAATTACGATTGGAGGTAGATCCATTTCCAGCACCGCCATATCCTGTACAATTAAGGCATCAACACCAATATCATAAAGTTCATGAATTAGTTTTTTGCAATCCTGCAATTCATGATCATATAAAATGGTATTGACAACTACAAATACCTGCGCTTTAAACAAATGGGCATAATGTATCAATTCCTCAATATCTTCAATTGAATTAGTGGCATTTGAACGTGCTCCAAATTGAGGAGCTCCAATATATACAGCATCAGCGCCAGCATTGATTGCAGCAATTCCCTGCACTAAGTTTTTTGCGGGAGATAATATTTCAACTTTTTTCTTCATTTCGATTTACAAAGGTCTGTTTTTTTTTGATCGGACGCAAGAAACAAAAGTTATATGGGATATTTTAACTTTAGTCCATAAAAAAACTCCTGCTGAATAAGCAAGAGTTTTTGTTAGAATTTCATTTTTTTGTTAGTGACCACCGCCACCATCATGCTCCCCATCCATTAATGGAACAGTTTGCGGAATAAAATCATTTTGTGATCCTGGCTTGCTATAGTCATATGCCCAACGGTGAACTACCGGTAAAGCACCAGGCCAGTTACCATGGATATGTGCCATAGGAGTTGTCCATTCTAATGTGTTTGAGTTCCAAGGATTCTGTGGCGCTTTTTCGCCACGGAAAATACTATAGAAAAAGTTGAACATGAATACTAGTTGTCCTAATGCTGCGATAATCGCAAATACAGTTACAATTTCATTGATATCAACCAGATTATCAAACATTGGGAATGCACTGTTTGTGTAATAACGACGAGGAACACCTGCAAGCCCTAAGAAGTGCATTGGAAAGAAAACGCCGTAAGCACAAATGAAAGTGATCCAGAAATGCAGATACCCTAATTTTTTATTCATCATACGAAGGAACATTTTTGGGAACCAGTGGTATACACCGGCAAACATACCAAAGATGGCAGATAATCCCATTACAATGTGGAAGTGAGCAACCACGAAGTAAGTATCATGTACATTAATGTCTAATGTTGAATCAGCCAAGATGATACCTGTAACACCGCCTGTTACGAAAGAAGATACCAAACCAATTGAGAATAACATTGCAGGAGTGTACTGGATATTTCCTTTCCATAAAGTTGTAATGTAGTTGAACGCTTTTACAGCAGAAGGAATAGCAATTAATAAAGTTGTAAATACAAACACAGATCCTAAGAAAGGATTCATACCCGTTAAGAACATATGGTGACCCCAAACAATAAATGATAAGAAACCAATAGCTAACATGGAACCAATCATCGCTCTGTAACCAAAGATTGGTTTACGTGAGTTTGTAGATATAACTTCTGATGATATACCTAAAGCCGGTAATAATACAATATAAACCTCCGGGTGGCCTAAGAACCAGAATAAATGTTCAAATAAAACCGGGCTACCACCAACATTATCCAATGGACGGCCACCAATGTAAATATCAGATAAGTAGAAACTTGTTCCTAAACTTCTGTCGCAAATTAATAATACAACACAGGAAACCAAAACCGGAAAAGATAACACACCTAAAATTGCTGTGATTAACATAGACCAAACAGTTAAAGGCATACGAGTCATTTTCATACCTTTTGTACGTAAGTTGATAACAGTTACCACGTAGTTAATACCACCTAATAAAGAAGAAACAACAAACAGGGTCATAGAGATTAACCATAAAGTCATACCTAATCTTGAACCCGGCATTGCTTCCGGTAATGCAGATAAAGGAGGATAAATTGTCCACCCACCTGATGCAGGGCCATCTTCAATAAACAAAGAAGACATCATAATTGCACTTGATAAAAAGAAGAACCAGTAAGACAACATATTTAAAAACCCGGATGCCATATCACGCGCACCAACCTGGTAAGGAATTAATAAGTTAGCAAAGGTTCCGCTTAATCCACCTGTTAATACGAAGAATACCATGATGGTTCCATGAATGGTAACAAGCGCTAAATACATATTTGGATCAACGATACCATCCTTGCCCCATTTGTCGCCTAACATAGCATTAATGAAACCAAATTTTTCACCTGGCCATGCTAATTGCATACGAAAAATGATGGACATTGTCATCGCAACTACCGCCATAATAATAGCTGTAATCAAAAACTGACGTGAGATCATCTTATGATCCATACTGAAGATGTATTTACTCACAAAACTTTCTTCATGCTCATCATGATCATGTGCGTGATCGTGGTGCCCTAAGTGTTCTGTTAAATCTGCTGAATGTGCGTTTGACATATGATATGCTTTATTTTAAGTACAACAATTTTTAATTTATTTATTTTGCAGCTAAAGGTTTTACTGATTTTTGTTTAGCTAACCAGGCATTGTAGTCTTTTTCACTTTCTACAATAATATTCATTTGCATGTTATAGTGAGAAGCACCACAAATTTTATTACATAATAACAGGTAGTCAAATTCAACAGCCTCCTCGCCTTTTAGAGCACGGGCCTGATTGATACCAGCCATCATTTGAATCACGTATGGATCTTTGCGCATTTCTGCAGTTGTCTTGTTAGGTGTAAATTTGAATTCCGTAACCATACCTGGAACACAGTTCATTTGAGCACGGAAATGTGGCATGTAAGCCGAGTGAATTACATCGCGGGAACGCATTTTAAATTCGATCTCACGGTTAACCGGTAAATGGAATTCACCTTTTACGATAACATCATCATATCCGTTTGTGTCAAGAGTATCTAATCCAACAGAGTTTCCTCCATCAATCTGGCGGTAATCTGTAGAACCTAAAGTTTTATCCTTACCTGCGTAGCGGGCACTCCAGTCAAATTGTTTAGCATAAAGTTCAATTGTAATTTTATTTGGGTCAGTGGAACGGTCAGTAATTTCATTCCAGAATTTTAAACCAAAAATAATAATGAATGCTAATACAACAGCGGGTACAATTGTCCAGATCATTTCTAAACGGTTGTCATGGGCAAGGAACGTTGCTTTGGTATCTTTTGTACCACGGTATTTGTAAGCAAAATAGAATAACACAGCGTTTGTTAAAACAAAAACTAATACAACAATGTACATGTTATAATCCCAAAGCATATCTATTTTTAAACCGTGAACCGACGCTGCTGCGGGTAGAGCGTTATCATTCCAGCGATCAGCCTGCCAAAAGAAAAATGCAATAAAAGCAAAACCAAAAATCAACATGGCTTTCCCATTGAATGCATTATCACTGTCTTTCACAGACCATTCGTTACCTTTCTTAAACTGGCGTGATAATTCAACAACACGCATTAACTGGTGGACAGCGATGATTAAAAGTACAAGTCCTATTAAGATTAACAATTTCATATCTCGATTTTATTTTTTTAGTTGTCTTGTGAACAGGTCAGTTTCGTTTCCTTCAACTTATTATTTCACATCAAATAATTTTATAATTCTTTGTTTTGTTCTTTGTTTATTAGTAAGAGTGATGCGCGCTTTCTTCCAGGAACGGGTGATGTTTTACCAGTAACGGTCGTTTAGAAAGATTGGTTAACACAACATAAATAAATAAGCCTAAGAAAAACAAGAAATTTCCGATTTCCATCCAGCTGATCCCTGTCCAGTGATGACCAACTGTTCCTGGCATTACAACCATAATAATATCTAAATAGTGACCAATGAAAATTATAACACCAACAAATATTAAGAAGAAATAGTTTCTTTTTGAATCACGGCTCATTAGCATAATCATAGGGAAAGCAAAGTTTACAAAAAATACTGTCCACATTAATGCTTTATAAGATTCCCAACGGGTTTGGAAATAGATGATCTCTTCAGGAATATCCGCATACCAGATCAACATAAATTGAGAGAAATATAAGTATGTCCATAAGAAAGAAATAGCGAACATCCATTTACCGATATCATGAACAGTACTTTCAGTCACAAACTCCAGGTAACCTAATTTTTTTAACCACACAACCAGTATCGTGATAGTGATCAAAGCACTTACCCACATTCCTGAGAAAATATACCAACCCATCATTGTAGAAAACCAGTGCGTATCAATACTCATGATCCAGTCCCATGCCGAGGTAGAAGAAGTAACAGCAAATACAACCATAAACCAAGCGCTTAATTTTACATTCTTCCAGTGAAATCCTTTCGATTCTTCGTGACCAACAGCGTCAGCATCAATAGAGTTTTGGCGTAATTTCCAGGTAAAAAACACCCAGGCAACCATATATAAAATTGTACGAATCCACCAGAAAGCCCCAAAATACCCAATTTTACCAGCAATAACAACGTCGTAATTAGGAGAAGTTGTATCTGCAATTCCTTCTGTCATCCATGGATAAATGGTATGCATGTGTAGCTGTCCTAAAATAAACACCAACAACATAAAAGATAAACCTATAGGTAAATACCATGTTACTGCTTCAATAATTCTTTTAATGGTTGTTGCCCAACCTGCTTCTGCTGCATATTGTAATCCTAAAAAGAAAGCTGCACCAAGGGCAATAGCCATAAAAAAGAAAGATCCGGCAAAAACGTTTGCCCATGCGCGGGTTGCATGATAATGATGATCATCCGGTTGTTTATCAAACATAAACATACAAATGATAGATACTAAACCAACTGCCATCAAAATAAATGATGTCATTTTTGCTTTAGCCGGTACTACGAAATTTAATTTATCAGTGTTCATATTATAGTATCTTAATCTAATTGAAATTAGTGTTTTTCTTATTTCTTAGTAGGGTATAATTTTTGGTATTGTTCGCCTGACATTTTTACCTTGATAGAATTTCCGGCTGGGTCAAATTCTTCAACTTCAACCGAATCAAGAGCAACTGTTTTTGGCCCTTGTAATTTTTGCACATAGTACACTAATTTCCAACGCTCTTCCTGAGTTAATAAACTTTGGTGAGGACCCATAGAGCCTTTACCATAAGTAATTGTATGAAAAATTTTCCCTTCAGGTAAGTTTTTCAAAGCACCATTATAAGCAGGTGGTGGACCAGGTAATTTTGCTCCTACTTTTCCATCTCCAGCTCCAGTGGTGCCATGACAATGAACACAGAATTTACCATATAAATCTTCACCATCTTTCTCTATCGCTTCAGAATAGACGATTGGGTTTTTTAAATACAAACCAGCTTGTTCATAGGCTTCCACTGTATTCGGATACACATAAGGAATAAATCCTCTTGCAATTGAACCTGAGGCAGGTAACATAGCGTTATCTAAAGTATCGCCGTTAATAACGTGGGTTCCGTAATATTCTACAGAAGGTGAACGGTACATATCGGGCATAAATTCAAAACCCGGGCTGTTCACCTCTTTTTTACCACATGATGTAAAACCCGCAACCAGCATAACTGCAAAAGTTCCGCAAGCTACCAGTTTAAGATTTTTGTATGATAAGTTCATATCGTTGTGTTTATCTAATTAATATTTTGGTTCAATTGTAATAGTTCCTTTGTAGTTTACTTCTTCTGCACCTGTAGAATGTAAAATCTCTTCCGCTTTTTTTGACTGTTCATCATTTAATTCTAAATAGATCATGAATTTATCATCAGTTGTACGGGGGTCAGGGTTTTTTGCTTTTGCTCCCGGTACTAACCAGCAACGTAATAAATACGTTAATGACATGCCATGTGCTGCACAAAATACAGTTGCTTCAAAGGAGATTGGAATGAAGGCCGGGATAGCAGAATAATAATTCCAGTTTGGTTTTCCACCGATATCATTTGGCCAGTCATTAACCATCATATACCACATCATCAGGGTTGCCAGAGATAATCCGGTAATACCGTAGATGAATGCACAAATGGCGATGCGGGTTCTTGGTACGCCAACAATTGGGTCTATTCCGTGAACCGGGAATGGTGTAAATACATCTTTAATACGAATTCCGGCCGCACGTAATTTTGCGCATGCGTCTAATAATGGAACCTCGTCTCCAAAAATGCCGTGTATAATTTGTTTAGTTGCCATATTCTTCTTTAGTTTTTTGTTTTTGGATATTAGTTTTTTGAAGCCTTTATCCTTAATCTATTTTTTCTTTTTCATTGTTGAATTCTAAAAACTAAAAACTCAACTCTAAAAACTCATTAATGGTTTGCGTGCTCTGCTGCTAATTTTTTGTGTTCTTCGCTTGATCCTTTTAAAATTGATTTTAATTCAGCCTGAGCAATTACAGGAAAAGTACGTGAATACAATAAGAATAAAGTAAAGAACATTCCAATTGTTCCAACAAAAATACCCACGTCAACAAATGAAGGTGAATAAGAGTTCCACGTTGAAGGTAAATATGTACGGCATAATGTTGGAACGATAATTACAAAACGCTCAAACCACATACCGATATTTACAACGATGGATAACACAAAAGTGAAAGCTATACTAGTACGTAATTTTTTAAACCAGAATAATTGTGGGGAAATAACGTTACATGTCATCATGATCCAATAAGCCCAAGCCATTGGACCCGTTGCTCTGTTTAAGAATGCATATTGTTCCCATTCAACACCTGAATACCATGCAACAAATAATTCAGTTAAGTAAGCTACACCTACTATAGAACCTGTTACAATGATAACGATGTTCATGTATTCAATATGTTTGATTGTTAAATAAGCTTCCAATTTGTAAACTTTACGAACAATAATCATTAATGTTAATACCATGGCGAATCCTGAGAATACCGCACCGGATACGAAATAAGGAGGGAAGATGGTTGTATGCCAGCCCGGAACAACCGAAGTAGCAAAGTCCATAGATACAATTGAGTGAACCGAGAACACTAATGGAGTTGATAAACCTGCCAACACTAAAGATACTTCTTCAAAACGGGACCAGTGACGAACAGATCCGCCCCATCCAAAAGATAATAAAGCATATACTTTTTTCATTCGTGGTTTAACTACTCTGTCGCGAACCATTGCGAAATCAGGAATTAATCCGATGTACCAGAAAACGATAGATACAGTAGCATAAGTTGATACAGCAAAAACGTCCCATAATAATGGAGAGTTAAAGTTAGGCCATAAAGATCCAAACTGATTTGGTAAAGGAAACAACATATAATCTAACCAGGGACGACCAGTATGTAAGGTTACGAAGATAGCTGCACACAATACGGCAAAAATTGTCATTGCCTCAGCAGAACGGTTAATGGCCATACGCCACTTCTGACGAAATAATAATAATACGGCTGAGATTAATGTACCGGCATGACCAATACCAATCCACCAAACGAAATTAGTAATATCCCAAGCCCAGTCAACACCATTATTAGAACCCCAGGCCCCAATACCAACACCAATGGTATATGATAAACAAGCAATACCCCACATAAAACCTAAAGAGGAAATGGTAAATAAAATATACCATAATCTGTTTGCTTTACCTTCTATAGGAGCAATAATATCATCGGTGATGTTTCGGTAAGTTTTGTTACCCAATATCAAAGGTACCCTTATCTGTGATTCTGCGTGCATATTATTTTAATTCAGAATTTATAATTAAATTTTTTACTATTTACTATGAATGGTGTTCTTCTTTATGTCCTTCTTCAGCATGAGCAGGTTTAGCTACTGAATGTTCTCCATGATGAATTGCCTCTTCCTGATTTCTTACTTTTAATAAATAAGATACTGTTGGTTTAACGCCTACATCTTCCAATAAGAAATAGTTTTTATCATCATTTCTCCAGGTATTAACTGCAGATTGCTCATCATTTATATCACCAAACATAATTGCGTTTGTAGGACAAGACTGCTGACATGCTGTTTTAATTGCGCCATCAACAATTGGCATTTTAGCGGCTTTAGCCACTAATTTACCAGCCTGTAAACGCTGAACACACATTGAACATTTTTCCATAACCCCACGGGAACGAACAACTACATCGGGGTTAAGAACCATGCGTCCTAAATCCTGTTGAGCCGGGTTAATTTCCGTAAACATATCGTTAGCATTGTAGTTGAACCAGTTGAAGCGACGCACTTTGAACGGACAGTTATTAGCACAGTAACGTGTACCAATACAACGGTTGTAAGTCATCATGTTTAAACCTTCTGTACTATGGCTGGTTGCCAATACCGGACAAACCGTTTCGCAAGGAGCATGATTACAGTGCTGACACATCATCGGCTGGAAAGTAACCTTCGGATTTAACGAAGGATTTTCCATATCTAAATACATTTGTTTTGCACCTAAATGCGCTTCCTGAGCTTTTTCTTTATTCATGTCAGAAGTGTAATAACGATCAATACGCAACCAGTGCATATCACGCGTTTTAGCTACTTCATCTTTACCAACAACAGCTACATTGTTTTCAGCAGTACACGCCACAACACAAGCAGCACAACCAATACAAGAGGTCATGTCGATAGTCATTCCCCATTTATGGTTTAAGCGAGGATGAGCGTCCCATAAATCAATTTCTTCAATAGGTTTTTTACCTCCACCATGCATTGGTAACATAGTTGCAGGATTCCAAACTTCTTTTTCTTTAGATGTATATTCGTTTAAAGATACTTCACGTAATATTTGCTCCTCACGCGCCATGATTGTGTGGTGAATCTGAGTAGCAGCAAATTTATGTTCATCACCTGTTTTTGCAACAGAGGCAGATAAACTTACATTTTGAAAAGTATCATTAATAACATTTACGAAAGGATAAGCGTTAACACCTACGCCAAAAGCTACTTTCATGCTTTCTGCAGTACGGCCGTAACCAACAGCTAAACCAATAGTTCCGGCAGTTTGCCCTGGTTGAGGATAAACAGGAACTTTAATCGTCATACCATTAACTGTTAAGTCAACGATTGATCCTATAATATCCTGACGCTTCATTTCATGTAATCCTAATGTCGCAACATCTGCAGGATTCATTGTAATGTAATTGTCCCATGTTACTTTAGAAATAGGATCAGGTAATTCCATTAACCATGGGTTATTACTTTGACTTCCGTTTCCTAAACTAATTTTTTCATAAACTACTAATTCAAACGACCCGCCTTTTGCAGACGTAGCCATAGATGCAGCTTTATTATAATCAGGAGTTGGCATTGAAGAAACTTCTGCAATTTCAGTGTGGTGAGTAGGAGCCGCATGATGATCAGCATGAGCAACAACTTTTGTTGTATCTGCAGGCACATCATTGATGATGGCAGCAACGCCAGCCATTAATGGTTTTCCTGTTGAATCTTTTGCCATTGGTGCAACCGGCATATCTTTTAACACTGATACTTTTAATACACCATCGTGTAAAGTATGAGCCCAGAAAGATGTAAAATCTAAATATTTTCCTTGTTGAGGGAAAACGTGATTATTCCAGTATCCCTGTAAATAAGTTAAATAATCAGCTTTAATTCCTGACCATTTTAATAATGTATCCTGAACCTGACGTGTTCCTTCGTAGCGTGGTGATGCAAAGATCTGACGAATTGTAGGCTGTTGTAAGGAGTAATGACCGCGTTTTGGATTAGCGTCACCCCATGATTCTAAATAGTTATTATCAGGACAAACAAAATCTGCTAATTTAGAAGTCTCATCCAATGATTGAGAGAAAGAAACTCTTAGAGCAGCTTTTTTGTAAGCATCA
>JANPOX010000103.1:0-2718 GCA_031428235.1 Bacteroidia bacterium
GTTATTCGTCCGTGCATCACTTCCATTTTACCAAAAATAAATGGCGGGTTTGGAATTATTTTAGATGTAGGTACCAATGCCGATTGTAAGCCCGATGTGTTATATCAGTTTGCAATCCTTGGATCTATTTTCGCTAAAGAAGTATACAAGATCGAAAATCCAAAAGTAGGTTTATTAAATATAGGTGGGGAACCTGAAAAAGGAAACCTGGTGGCGCAGGCAGCACACTCCTTAATGAAAGATTCAAAAGATTTTAATTTCATAGGAAATGTTGAAGGTCAGGAAGTTTTTGAAGACAAAGCTGATGTAATTGTTTGTGAAGGTTTTACTGGCAATGTTTTATTAAAAACAGCGGAAGCGTTTTATTCAATGCTCACAAAACGCAACCGCAGTGATGAGTATTTTGATAAATTCAATTATGAATTATATGGCGGCACTCCAATTCTTGGTGTCAATTCCAATGTCATGATTGCTCATGGAAGATCAACCCCTTTAGCATTTAAAAACATGATGGTATTAAGCAAAGATATTGTAGAAGCCAACTTAAACGAAAAAATTAAAAACGTATTTCAATAATGATAAGAGCTGCAATTACTGCCGTTGGTGGCTATGTACCGGATTTTGTGATGACCAATGATGAGTTAGCAAAATTTGTTGACACTAACGATGAGTGGATTACCTCCCGTACCGGAATTAAGGAAAGACGTGTTTTAAATATTCCCGGAAAGGCAACCTCAGATATGATGGTTTTTGCTGTTGAAGAATTATTAAAAAAACGCGGCATTACGGCATTGGATATCGACATGCTAATTGTGGGAACCATCACCGGTGATTATATATTTCCAAGTACCTCAAATGTAATTTGCGATAAAATTGGTGCAAAAAATGCCTGGGGCTTTGATCTGTCTGCTGCCTGCTCAGGCTTTATTTACGCCTTAGCCACAGGTACGCAGTTTATTGAAACTGGCCGTTACAAAAAAGTTGTAGTTATTGGCGTTGATAAAATGAGTGCCATTTTAGATTATGAAGACCGTGCAACTTGTGTGATTTTTGGTGACGGTGGAGGCGCTGTTTTATTAGAGCCATCGGAAGATGAAACAGGCATTCAGGATTTTATTTTAAAAGCAGATGGCGCAGGCCGAAATTATTTGTATCAGGTTGCAGGAGGTTCTTTTATGCCGCCTTCGAAAGAAAGCGTTGAGAAAAAATTACATTACGTTCATCAGGAAGGCCAAACTGTATTTAAACATGCTGTTGTAAACATGGCAGAAGTAAGTGCAGAAATAATGTCAAAAAATAATTTGACAGCAGATGATATTACTTATTTATTGCCCCACCAGGCTAATAAACGCATTTGTGAAGCTACCGCTAACCGCATGGGATTAGATCCTGCGAAAATGTTAATGAACATTGAGCGTTACGGAAATACCACTGCCGGCACTATTCCTTTATTGTTATGGGATTATGAAAAGCTATTTAAAAAAGGAGATAATTTAATTTTATCGGCTTTTGGTGGCGGTTTTACCTGGGGTTCTATCTGGGTAAAATGGGCCTATGATGGCAGTAAAGTTGGGAAGCAAATTATTTAAGATTAAAACCGGACACTGAGCGGAGTCGATGTTTGGAGATACTCTCCTGTCGTCGGTTCGGGTTTTGATAGTTTCTATATTCTCGAACAAAAGGTACTTCGTCATTTGGGGATTAAAATTGTAAATTTGTTGCTCAAACAACTTACATGTTCAAAAAATTACTTCGTTTTGTCTTTTTATGTATACTGATTTTTTTGTCGGACAATCTGGCATCACAGATCCTTCCACCATATCAAAATAATTTCGATAGTTTTGATTCTACCGGTTGGTCTCATTACGCTATAACAGGAACAGATGATTGGACATTAACTGCTCCGGCAAAAACATATTTTAATAGCTCAACCAGTTTTCCTAACGCATGGGTGACAAATAAAACCGGAAATTTTAATGGGAATTCTAATAGAGTATTACAAACCCCTTGTTTTGATTTAACGGATACAACACAAAAACTGGTATTTTCTTTTTATCATAAAACGCATACAAACAATTCAGGAAATACGTTTATAGTAGAATATTCTTTAAACAATGGTGCAACATGGTCAGTGCTTGCAAACTCTGCTTCTCCGTCCACCATGTGGCAGTCAGCTACAGGTTTTTCGGGTAACTTCTATACCTCATTTCTTAAATCGACGTTTGGACTCCGCTTCCTGCAGGGCAATCCCTCTGTTTGTTTCAGGTTTCGATTCAATAGCACAACAGCAAATGGCGAAGGTTGGTTGATTGATAATTTTGGTATAGAATCTGAATACTACAATGTAAAAGCTCTAAAAGGAGATACAATAAGAAACCTCAACCATTATTTTACACAGTTCCCTATAAAACTTAAATTTCAGTTTGATAACCAATTCACTTCATCTTTTAATTTTTCTAATAATTTTTATTTTTCGCATGATAGCATCAAGGATTCCGGTGATATTTTTTTAGGCAACAAACCTTTAAATATTAATGGCACTAATGCAAACTGGACTAACACACTAACTTTGCCTGCCGGACAAAATGCAGGGTACCACTATGTATTATATGACTTCGACGCTGGCAATGTATTGAACGAAGCAAACGAATCGGATAATTTTAATTTTACGGTTCTTAAAATAGATTCAATTTACGTATCCAATTACGTTGATAATTT
>JANPOX010000104.1:0-2735 GCA_031428235.1 Bacteroidia bacterium
GATATCTTTAAATAATAAATCGCCGGTAAAAAGACATTTTTCTATTTCAAAACTCACACTACCATTTGTATGCCCCGGGGTATAGTGTGTACTTATACTTTTATCGCCTATTTCAAAGATAGAGTTATCCTCAATAAAGAAATCTATAGCCGGTATATCAAAATACTCTGAACTTCCTGCGAGTTTTTTATATAGATTAGCCTGCCTTAAAATTTGCTTATCCTTTGCATGAATGAAAAACGGAGCACCATATTTTTTTTTAAAACCACTAACTGCACCCACATGGTCAAAATGCCCGTGTGTATTTATTATTCCATTTAAGTTTAGATCTGCAGTATTAAAATTTTTATCTAGTTTCTCAAATTCGTCACCTGGGTCTATTAACCAGGCTTCATTTTGATATTTAATGATATAGGAATTTTCTTTCCATTTACTAACGCTCGTATAAAGAATGTCTATTTCCATTTTTAAGCACCTCCCAAATAAACGATTTGCCCGGTAACATGTTTACTTTCCTTTCTTATTAAAAAATCGATAGAATTGGTGACATCTTCAAAATCGCCATAATCATCAATGGCATTTCGGGACAACACTTCAGCCAGGGCTGTTTGATTAATTTTAGATGAAAGTTCAGTTCTGATTGCTGCCGGAGCCAACACATTTACCGTAATCCCTATTTTACCAACCTCCTTTGCCAGCACACGAGTATATGCATTCATCGCCGCTTTGGTAGATGTATACAATGCTTCTCCGGGTACTTCATGCCTGGCAGCCATAGATCCAATATTAACTATTCTCCCAAATTTATTACGCAGCATCAATTTTACAGACTCTCTGCAACATAACATGGGAGCAAACACATTAACTCTATAAATCTTTTCAATTGTAGAATAAGGCAAAAGAGCGCCGCTAATAATAGCAGGGTTTATTGCTGCATTATTAATCAGCACATCAAGTCTTTTAAACCGCTGACGAATACTTTTAAACATTTCAATCAAATCATCTTCCGCTGCCACATCAGCTACGAAATGGGTGTAACATTCATGGGTTATTGAAGATTCAGATCTGGCACAACCAATTACTGTATAGTTTAACGCACAGTAATGTTCGGCAATATGTTTTCCAATTCCACGAGATGTTCCTGTAATTAAAATTACTTGATCCCGATTATTTTTTTTCTCCATCAATTAGTGTGTTAATGTAATCCTTTAGTGTAGTCACCGTCTTAAAGGGACTTTCATCTAAGGACATTGCTTTTTCATCGGCCAGGGAAACATATTCTCCGGTTTCTTCTTCAATTTTTTCTTCAATAATTGTAATCAAATTGATAAGTGCAAGGGAATCAAGGGAATCGCCTGAACCAAACAAACTTGTGGTTTCAGACTTTTGTATCATTTCACTTTCCTCAAGATCTAAATTTAATTCATCAATAGATGAAAATATTAATTCGAGCGTATTCATATTTTTTATTTTAACTGTTTAAATTCTTCGTAATCTCTTATATAGTCGCTTTCATCATAAATAATACTCGCAATACACATTTGAACTGCATTGTGGGTATATTTCATTTCTCTCCAGCATAATTTAGGAATAAGCAATCCTTTGCTTGGACTATCAAGAACAAAAGTGTTTTTGACTCCTCCTGGCATTTCTGTCTTTACTATAATTGTTCCGGCCATTGCAATCAAAATTTGTTCAAGATTAATGTGTGAATGTCCGCCCCTTTCAACATCTTCAGGAGTAAAATACGTCCAGTAAATTCTTTTTACTTCAAAAGGCAATGTCTCGTTTTCAGCCAACGAAATATAGCCCAATGAAGAATTTCCAATTTTGGAGAAATTAATTATTTGAGGTTCACTAATCATTTATAGTTTTTGTTGTTATTTAAGGTCGTATTTTTTACCCTGCAATTCTTCTTAAATATTCCCCATAACCACTCTTTGCCATTTTATTTGCAAGCATCAAAAGTTCATTCTTATCTATAAATCCCATTCTGTAAGCAACCTCCTCCGGGCATCCAATTTTTAAGCCTTGCCGCTTTTCAACAACTCTCACATATTCGCTTGCATCGCTCAAGCTATCAAAAGTTCCGGTATCAAGCCATGCAAAACCACGATCAAGCACTGCTACCTTTAATTTTTTATTGTTAAGGTATAATTCGTTTACAGTTGTTATTTCGTATTCACCCCTATGACTCGGTTTTATATTCTTGGCAATTTCTATAACATCATTGTCGTAAAAATAAAGCCCAGGCACGGCATAATTACTTTTAGGATTTTCAGGCTTTTCTTCAATACTTAGTGCATTAAAATTATCATCAAACTCAACAACACCATATCTTTCAGGATCATTTACTGAATAAGCAAAAATAACTGCTGCATCTTGTGCGGCACTTTCTCTTAGCAAATTACCAAAACCACTTCCGTAAAATATATTATCACCCAACACTAGCGCTACTTTATCAGTTCCTATAAAATCTGCACCTATTACAAAGGCCTGTGCTAGTCCATTAGGTACTTCCTGTTTAGCATAACTTATGCTACAACCCCACTGGCTGCCGTCTTTCAACAATCGTTTGAACTGATCCTGGTCTTCAGGCGTTGTGATAATTAGTATCTCTTTAATACCTGCAAGCATTAAAGTGCTTAGCGGATAATAAATCATTGGTTTATCATAGATAGGCATCAGCTGCTTGCTTATTCCCATTGTTATTGGGTATAAACGTGTGCCGCTTC
>JANPOX010000105.1:0-7447 GCA_031428235.1 Bacteroidia bacterium
ATAATAAAAAACAGCCTTGCTTTTATCGCCCTGAAACTCAACATCACTGATCTTCATCTGAAGCCCTAGTTTCAATGCAAGAGTTCTTGCCTTAAACATAGTTTCAACTTCAAGGGCCTGAGCTTCTCTCCATTTATCAATGTCCTGTTGTTTAGCCTTGCGATATATTTTTTTTATTTCCTCGCTACTGTAACTTACGTTTTTCTTTTTCAACTGAAGGCGAACTAATTCACCGGTAACTGACACAACGCCGATATCATGTCCGGGAGAAGATTCCGTAGCAACAATATCACCCACATTAAGGGTTAAATTATTGACATTACGATAAAATTCTTTACGTGAGTTTTTAAAACGTATTTCCATTACGTCACAAGGTGCTTGTCCTTCTGGCAAACTCATATTCCCTAACCAGTCAAACACATTAAGTTTATTGCATCCACCACCTGTTCCGCAGGATCCGTTATTATTGCAACCTGCGGGGATTCCGCTATTTTTATCCTGCCCTGTTGAGCAACTTCCACATGCCATATTATATATATTTAGAACCTGCTTTGCTGATTTTAGTCAGTTTTAACCGGTTGAGAACGTTATTAATTTCTTAAAAAAGTGCTATAAAGATACTTATTTTTTTGTAATTTTTTTGATGCGGTTATAGTTTTATTACTCGCCTAATTTTTATATTTTTAACCAAATTAACATGTATTATGGTAGCATTAATAACAGGAGCAACATCAGGGATCGGAAAATGTACCGCAGTGGAATTTGCCAGAAACGGATATGATATTATTATTACTGGACGGAGACAGGAACGTTTATCGGAATTAAAAACCATGTTGAGCTCTGAGTACGGTGTTAAGGTAGTGGAGCTGTGTTTTGATGTGAGGGATGAAAAGCAGGTCGAAAAAGCGATTCATTCTATTCCGGTGGAATTTAAGAGAATTGATGTTCTTGTAAATAACGCTGGACTCGCAGCAGGGTTATCCAGTTTTCAGGATGGGAAACTAGATCATTGGGAGCAAATGATTGATACCAATGTAAAAGGGTTGTTGTATGTAACTAAACATGTTTCAAAAATTTTTATTGAAAATAAAAAGGGCCATATTATTAATGTGGGATCCATTGCAGGAAAAGAAGTATATCCGAATGGGAATGTATATTGCGCCACAAAACATGCCGTTGACGCATTGAACAAAGGAATGCGTATTGACCTTTTACCTCACGGAATAAGGGTTTCAGCGGTTAACCCGGGAATGGTTGAAACTGAATTCAGTGTGGTACGTTTTGATGGCGATGAAGAGAGAGCGAGAAAAGTCTATGAAAACATTGTTCCTTTAAAACCTGAAGATATTGCAGAAACCATATACTGGATGGCTTCACGGCCGGGTCATGTTAATATCAATGATGTGATTATTATGCCTACTATTCAGGCAAATTCTACCACCATTTTCAGGTAAATTTTTTCACTTTACCTTCAATCCAGTTAATTATTTTGTTGCAATTAGGGCTTTTAACAGAGCTAACATGTCCAACCAGGAACCCATTTTCATCCACCATGTATTTTTGAAAATTCCATTTTACGGAACTGCTTTCTACACCGTTAAGCGATTTATTAGTTAGCCATTTATAAATGTCGGAAATGCTATCACCTTTCACGTTCACTTTTTCCATCATCAAAAAAGTTACGCCATAATTTCTGGTACAAAACTCTTTAATATCCGAGCTGTTTCCAGGCTCTTGTTTTCCAAATTGGTTACAAGGGAATCCAACAATCACAAAATCTTTATCACTATATTTTTCATACAATTCTTCAAGCTCTTTGTATTGAGGGGTGAAGCCGCATTTACTGGCGGTATTCACAATAAGAATCTTCTTTCCTTTAAGAGATGAAAAATCAAGAGTTTCTCCTTCCAGTGTGAGAACTTTAAACTGGTGAATGGATGAAGTAGGGTTCCCTTTTCTCCTGATAAACGCGAAGCAAAGAAAGGAGAGAAGTACCAAAAAAGTTAAGAGAAAGAATTTACTCATATGAGGTTTATAATTATAAGAGGGTTTGATTTGTAATTATTTAACATTATGTTTGAATCTTGTTTAAACGGAAGACCTATGAAAAAAAACATCTTATGCATTATTTTGTTGGCGACAATTATCGTTGCTAAAGCACAAACCATTTTAGTAAATGATCAAAGTTACCAAAATTTAAAGGCAACGGGAAAGTTAATTCCTTCTGCTAATTATAAGATTATAAATGGCCCGTCAAATTTAAGCCAATCAAAAGTGCCAGATCAGACACTTGGTTTATCAACGGCAAAAACTAATAGTACGGGAGCTTGCCAGTGTATGGTTCCAATTGATCCAACATTCACACTTGTGCCAATGTCAGGGTATTCGTCCCCATATAGAAATGATGATGGCTCTTCAAATTCTATTCCTTTGGGCTTTAGCTTTTGTTTTTATGGGACAACTTACAACAGTTGTTTTATCAATAATAACGGAAATATTTCTTTTGGAAGTTCTTATAGTTCATTTAGCTCGAATCCTTTTCCTGATCCGAGTTTTGTAATGGTAGCTCCTTTTTGGGGTGATGTTGATACTCGTGATCCCGCAAGTGGTTTGGTATATTTTAAGAAGACAGCGACTTCTTTAATTGTGAAATGGAATAACGTTGGTTATTATAGTATGATGTCGGATAAATTAAATGATTTTCAGTTGATTATTACTAATGGCTCAGATCCTGTTTTGCCAAATGGAAATAACATCGCTTTTTGTTACGGTGATATGCAGTGGACTACCGGATCAGCATCTTCTGGTGTTGGTGGATTTGGGGGAGTTCCATCTACAGTTGGTGTAAATAAAGGAGATGGTGTTAATTTTGTTCAGATTGGCCGTTTTGATCAGCCCGGCAGCTCCTATGACGGACCCTACGGTTTAAATGATGGTGTTTCTTTCCTTGATAACAAATCGTATTTTTTTAATTCATGTGGTACCAATAACAATTTACCGCCCATTATACAGGATGCTACCGGGGGCGGTTCTGCCTGTGGCGATACTATAAGAATCTGTTCTTTGGGCGACACTTTGGTTTACACTACTACTTTTCTTGCTCCGGAAGGAACACAATCTATCACCGTGAACGGTAGCGCACCAACATTAGGTTCAAATTTTCAACCTTTAAGTGTTACCACTTCTTCAGCAGGCACCACAACGTATGCATGGATGGTGGTTGCCAGTCCAACCTTAACAGGTATACACACGGTTGTTATTACCGGAACGGATAATGGAATTCCTCCACTCTCATCCTCAGCAACTTATTTTATTAAAATTCAAAATCTTGCTGTGCCTCAGCCAACGCTTGCCTCATCCCCGGCAGGAACTGTATGTGCAACACCGGGAGCTACTTTAACTTTAACAAACTGTTCCTCATACGACAATGTTTATTGGAGCAATGGTTCCAGCGGATGCTCCACTGTAGCAAATTCAACTGGTGTTTATTACGTCACTGTTAAAAAAACAGGCTGTTTTAAATCTTCTTCCGATACGATTACGGTTTTCCCAAACCCTGTTCCTGTGGTATTTGGCCCGTTAAATTATTGCTTCCCTGCAACAAGCACAACTTTATCTTTAAACGCGCCCTTAAGTGGCATGCCTGCCTATAACACTTATACCTGGAGTCCTGGAGCTATTAACACTCCTACGGCGGCACTTACCAATGGTGTTAAAACAGTAACTGTAACGGATGTCAATGGCTGTAATGGATCCACTACTTTTACTATTTCATCTGCTGCTCCTACAGTTAGCATTGCGGCAAGTCCTGCTTCTATCTGCGGAGCAGGAACATCAACTTTAACTGCTTCCATTTCAGGTGCAACTAGTTATAGTTGGTCTAACGGTGCCTCTGCCCAAACCACAACTGTTAATGTTGGAGGTGTTTATTCAGTAACGGTGTCTGCGAATAATTGTATTGCAACCAAAACAATCAATGTCAATATAAGCCCTACACCAACAGTAACTATTCCGTTAAATTTAGGCATGTGTTCCGGCTCTAATGCTACAGTTTCTGTTTCTTCGTTTTCTCCTGCAGGAGCATATACGTATACTTGGAGCAATGGATCAAACGCAAGTTCTTTAATCATCAGCACTAATACGGTAGTATCATTGCAGGTAACAAATAATGCTTCCGGATGTGTAAGTTTGGTTTCTAATTCTTGTACCATTTCTGCGGCATCTAATCCAACAGTTAATATGTCGACTAGTCCGGTTAATTTTTGTAACGGATCAAGCGCACTTTTAACAACAACTGTTACGGGAGGAACACCACTTTATACTTACTCATGGCTACCTGCCTCATTAGGAACTGATACATCAGCCGTTACAGCAAATGCAGGAACGTATTCTGTTGTAGTAACCGACCAGAATTTGTGTGTTGGTTCATCAACAGTTATTGCGGTTAAATCTACACCAACCGTTAACTTATCTTCAACTGATCTTAATATCTGTCCTGGCGAATGTGCTAAAATTAATGCGACAGGAACATCCTCTTTTAGTCCATTCTCATATAGTTGGTCAAACAGCTCTGCCTTTATTTCCGATTCTACATTGATGTGTAACGGAGGACCGGTTTCTGTAATATTTACTGATAATCTTGGTTGTATTGCTACAAAAACAATAACTGTTATTGCCAATGTTACTCCAACTGTTACTATTCCTGCTTCGGTTAGTATGTGCGCCGGTTTCAGTTCAACGGTAGCAGCAACTTCTTTTTCGCCCGCAGCTGCTTATAGTTATACATGGAGTAATGGTGCTAATACTAGTTCGTTAACCATTTCAACACCAACAGTATTAACGCTGCAGATTACAAATACGGTGACGGGTTGCCAAAGTGCTGTTTCCAATTCCTGTGCAGTCGTGGCGGTTTCTAATCCTTCAGTAACTATGTCAGCTCTTCCAGTTGTTTTTTGCAATGGCTTTAACGCTACCTTAACACCAACCATAAGCGGAGGCACCCCAACATATTCTTACACCTGGTCACCTTCAGTTTTGGGAACTGCTTTTACAGCAACTACGTCAACTCAAGGCATTTATTCTTTGCAGGTAGTAGATCAAAATTTATGTGTCGGTTCTACAACTGTTGCAGTTGTTAAGTCATCTCCTTCGGTCCTTTTAAGTTCTCCGGACCTGGTAATTTGTCCGGGAGATTGTGCTGAAATAACTGCCACAGGAACGTCTTCGTTTACTCCGTTTACTTATTCATGGTCAAATAACAATTTGTCTTTTACAGATTCTGTTTTTGCTTGTAGTGCTGGTACTGTTGCGGTTACTTTTACGGACGCTAAAGGTTGTATTGCAACAAATATCATTACTGTATTTAATGATGTGATTCCGGTAGCAAGTTTCACGTCTAATCCATCTTCACCGCTAAATCCTGCCCAGGTTATTGATTTTACGAGCACTTCAACAATTGCTTCAGGTTCAATCACAAGCACTACATGGTCTTTTGGTGATGGAAATGGCGCAAACGGCACAGCGGTAAATTACGCCTATACTAGCGCAGGTACGTTTCCTGTAACTATTACAGTGAGTGGTTCCAGCGGATGTACAAGCTCTTACGTTTTAAATTATATAGTGGATGCAATTATTGAGATCCCGAACGTATTTACCCCAAATGGTGATAACGCAAATGATTATTTGAAGTTCAAATACCTTGAAGTGTTTGGTAGTAATAACCTGATTATTTTTAACCGTTGGGGTAAGAAAATTTTTGAGCAAGACAATTATAATAATGATTGGAACGGTGGTGGACATAACGATGGAACTTATTTTTTCATTTTAAGTGTTCCTGATGCCAAGCCAAGTATTTATAAAGGATACGTTCAATTAATCCGATAATATTGTGTTTTTTCACTTATTGAGCGTAAATTTGCGCCTCAATGACCACTCAATTATTATCAGCTCTTATAAAAAAAGAATTTCAATTAGAATTCCGGCAAAAATCAACCCTTGCCGGAATTTTAGTTTATATAGTTGCTACTGTTTTTATTTCTGCTTTATGCTTTAACGGTAAAGTTGATAAAATTACATGGAACGCTTTATTCTGGGTAATTTTTGCATTTATAGCTGTTAATGTTTCCGGCAAGAGCTTCATGCAGGAAACAAAAGGAAAAGGCTTATATAACTACCTTTATTATAGCCCCAGAAACTTCATCTTAAGTAAAATCATCTATAATATGTTACTGATGGTTGTATTAAGTTTTCTGACCTTCTTTTTTTATTCGTGGTTTGTCTATAATAAAGTAGATGATATGGGAATGTTTTTACTCTCATTGTTTTTCAGTTCTACTGCCTTTTCAGGTGTTTTAAGTTTAATGAGCGCCATTGCGTCAAAAGCAAATAACAATATCAGTTTGATGGCTATTTTAAGTTTTCCGGTTTTGATGCCTTTACTTTTGGTTTCAGTTAAACTAAGTAAACACGCCATTGATGGTTTAGCCTGGAGCGTGAGTTATAAATATCTTTTGATCCTGATTGTGCTAAATTTTGTTGTAGTAGCTTTAGCTACGTTATTATTTAATTACCTTTGGAAAGAATAAAAAAGATGATTAAATGGTGGAAAATACTGGCAGCTGTTCTTATCCTATACACATTAGTATGGGGTATGCTAGCTCCTGTACCAAGGTTAAATATATTATATGAAACCATCCGCAATTTATTTTACCATGTTCCCATTTGGTTTGCCATGCTTTTTCTGATGGGATATTCAGTAGTTTATGCAATTAAGCATTTAGCTAAAAATGATTTTCAATCAGATATTATTAGTGATCAGGCTGCACAGACAGGTTTGTTTTTTGCACTGCCTGGCTTATTAACCGGTTGTATGTGGGCCAAATTTACCTGGGGCACCTGGTGGACTTTTCAGGATCCAAAATTAAATGGGGTAGCGATTGCTGTTTTAATTTATCTGGCTTATTTTATTTTAAGAAGTTCCATTGAAGATGAACAAAAACGCGGACGAATTTCAGCTGTGTACAATATTTTTGCTTTTGTAATGATGTTTGTATTTATTATGATTCTTCCTCGCCTAACAGATTCCTTACATCCCGGTAACGGAGGAAATCCGGCCTTTGGAAAATATGATCTGGATAATAACATGCGCATGGTGTTTTATCCGGCTGTAATTGGATGGATCTTATTGAGTCTTTGGATACTGGATGTGAAAAAACGATTAGCTATTTTAATTTATAAAAAAAATGAAGCATAAGATTTTAATATTATTAGCCGGGTTGATCCTTCCTTTTTTTGGAATGGCCCAGGAAGTGGCAGCAGAGCCGCAAATGGCAGATGCATTTAGAAGCGAAGGAAAGATCTATGTAGTGATAGCAGTTATCTCTATCATTTTTATGTGCCTGATCGGATACCTGGTGTATCTGGATATTAAATTAAGAAAACTTGAAAA